>CAZHJH010000048.1:8409-10539 GCA_964533475.1 uncultured Methanosarcinales archaeon | reverse complement strand
GGTTGATGTGTCCTGGCTCGAGCTCAAGCAGAAGGAGCATGCCGTTGATTGTATTGTCACGCAGCTTCCTATGTATACTGTCCATGCGGATCATGACAAAATCGCTAAAATCCATGACGAGTTTTTTTACCAGGCAGAGTTTGTGCTCAAAAAGAAGGGCGTGATTGTCGTCGCGTGCAGAACGGAAGATGGCGTTGAGGACAAAGCAGAGAAGTACAAATTCAAGCCGGAATGGAAGAAAGAGGTCTTCCAAGGCCAGGAAAAGATTCTTGTGTGGAAGTTTGGGAAGTAATTTAGAACATTACACTTTAATATGCTGGTTCTCCCTCACAACCTCTTGAATACGCTCACAGAGACCATACATTGCCTCCCTTAGCTGAGGATCTTTTTGGTTCTGTTCAGGTGTATGAATAGCGACACTATGCTGCAATAGCTCAAGGAGACAATAGGGGTTCCGTCTCAGAGGTTTAGCTGCAAGGAGCGTTATGAGACCTTCCTTATCATCAGGAAACCGCGTTTCGTATGCAGCTACATCTGCAGACCACTGATCTCGAATTCCAAGCGCTCTCCACTCCAATGAGCGCCAGAACACTCTTTCATGAAGGTCATATGTAACTGCACGCGTTGGATAATCGGCATCGTTGGGTAGATCCGCAATGATTCTTCCACATACAAACTCCTGCAGAGTTCCAGCCGTCCATTCTGAATGGTGATCTATTCTGTAGTGGTCATGAACCCACTCAAAAATCCGTTTTGGCCGTTCTGATGGCTCTAATTGGAGATCCTTAAACGCGCCATGAGCGTAGAGATAGAGTTGAAACGGAACATATCCTGATGCGAGGATGTCAAGTGATCGCTCAAGGAGGGTATACATCTCTCCGGGATTATCAGACAGTTCAGCAGGTGATTCAACTTGGTGTGCAATTCCGAAGAGCGCAATATTGGGCGCTGTAAACACATCATCAGTTGCGACTTCGCTGGGGTTGCGCAACTCATTGAGTGCATTTACAACACTTTGAAGATCATGACATGCTACTTTGCCTAACGGAGCCCAACAACTTTGCCATAATGGACCATGGATATGATTTCCCCTCCATGCTTTCGCCCTTACGTGCTGCCATGCTATACCCTGAAGGCAACTAAGATATGTTTGAAGTTCTGAAAGCTTTATCGCTGACATGAATATCGAAAGTGCTTTTTGCTTTAAAAAACCCTATGAATCAATTGGTAAATCCATCATTTCCAAAAACTATATTAACCAGAAGTGTTTGTGCTGAGTATGCACCCATTCATGGATATGCTCAAACAGCATTTTCCAGGGTACATTCTCTCTGAGCTTCCTCACGATTCGGTCTCGATTCGCCCCAGGCCCCCGCCGAAGCCGACCGAGCGTCATATAAACCCTGTTTTTTCTGCGCCTTCTCCCGATTTGGTCGACAGAATCGCAAAAGAAACATTGCATGGCCTTGACCCAGAGGTTGTGCCCGTCACATCATATCAGCAGCATATGTATTCAGACGCAGGGGACGTTCTTGTTTCTTTAAACTCGCTTCCTGAAGGACGCCAGCATCACGTAATAGCCGGACCACGGCAATCGCTCATCTTCCACCTTGATGGTACTCCATTGACGACTGAGCGACTGCAGCAATACCTTGTGTTTGCTCAGTCATTTTATGGCAGGAAGCTTTAAAAAGCAGCCTCAATTCTACTGCTCTGGGAGGAAGGGTACTTAGCCAACGGTTCTTCGTGAACTGAGGAAAGTCCGCCCACTGATGATGACGCGGTCTTAAACGATCGTGTAATCGGAAACAGCCACTCACGGAAGTGAGCTCCAGTAATGGGGAGCAACCGCACAGAAACGAGACCACCCGCGTTTATGGGATGACGCAGCGAACCTCCTGGTGACGGGAGCAAGTTAATCTGCAGACGTCGCGCAGGGTTTGGATGAAACGGCGAGCCTTGGCTTGTGCAAGCCGATACGGCGCTCAGTAGAATGCTAAGACGGGCTGTCGGCATTTCCTAATGCCATAGCGGGCCTGACAAAAGGCGGCTTATTCCCTTCCTACCCAATTTTCTAAAACTTCTCTGGTTTTCCTTCTTCAAGAACCTTGAATTGTATTCCTTTGCTTG
>CAZHJH010000048.1:7569-8399 GCA_964533475.1 uncultured Methanosarcinales archaeon | reverse complement strand
TTATTCCCTTCCTACCCATTTTTCTTTACATGAGCCCTATAGATTTTCAAACAATTCTGTTTAACTTCTTCATATCCCTTGTGAAGTTCCGCAATCCACGATAGTTCTTCAGCTGTGAGTGCATACTGCTGTTGTAATACTTCCACGATTCCCATGCCTTGTGCCGCGGTTAAGACAATCTCATACACCTGTTCAAAAACCTTTTCGTTAGTGTGCAATTCGCGCGTTTGGAGAACTTCTCCTATCACGATGGTGTCAAGCGCTTGTACTCTTGTGGCTTTGGCGAGTATTGCATCAATGAGTTTTTCTTTCATGTTAACACTTTACAAAGTAAAGTATATAAATCCCCACTAACTTAGGGGAAAGCATGAAACCAGTCCCGATCCCTCGGTTTGAAACGGCATATGCTCAATACTCCTGCCCCATTAAAAACGCAGCATCTCTCATAGGCGATAAATGGATATTATTTATCATACGTGAGTTCCTCTATGGCAAAGAAAAACAAGGATTTTTGGAGCTTCAGCGGTATCTTAAGCCAATCAGTTCCCGAACCTTGGCAAAAAAACTAAAGACTTTGGAGCAACAGGGAATCATTTTAAGGAAAGTCATAAGGAAATTCCCGCCAAAAGTTGAATATGCCTTGACTCCAAAGGGAAAGGCGCTACAAGAAGTACTCAAAGGACTTGCTGCGTGGTACAAACATCAAGCATAACTTTTTAAACCTCTGACGATTTCTATAGCGTATGGCTCAAGACAAGATTCAAATGCCCTCTTCTATGGGCGGTTTGCTCAGGTACTTTGACGAATATAAAAGCAAGATAGAATTCCAG
>CAZHJH010000048.1:0-7546 GCA_964533475.1 uncultured Methanosarcinales archaeon | reverse complement strand
TATGTATGGAAGAAGCATGTTAGGCCTTCCATAGGGGCAGTATGTTTCCCGGTGTAGATCCCCGGATGATGAAGCAGGCGATGAAACGCCTGGGTATGTCTCAGGAAGAGATTGACGCCCAACAAGTCATTATTAAAACCCCGGGAAAGAACATCATCATCAACAATCCTTCCGTCATGAAGGTACATATGCAGGGCGAGGACAGTTTTCAGATCACAGGAGAAATTTCTGAGGAAAGCGCAGATACAAAACCCACGATTTCTGAGGACGATGTGCAGACGGTTATGGAGCAAACGGGCGCATCAGAAGTCGAGGCGAAAAACGCTATTGAAGAAGCAAATGGCGATTTGGCTGAAGCGATTATGAAATTGAAGAAAGAGTGATTATGTTGACGGCGTTGGACAAGGTATCCAGTCATCATCTGTGGGATGACCCTCAATGTCTCCAGCGGCATATGCATAGCATCCTTGTGGGTCTGTGGTCGGGATAAATACTCTCCTGCCTGGATCGTTACTGTCCATACAGCAAACACTGTTTCCATTGCATCCTCCCGCATTGGCGCAGCACGTATTGATACCATCATACTCGGAATTAGGAGCGCAAGTTTCAAATTGCTCGCAACATTCATAGAGGCTTCCTTCACCCCCGGAGTAGCAAGCATTAGTTCCAGAAGGGCAACCTTGCGATCCTGGCAATTTAACATTCCCGGTCGTACTAACAGTACACGCAACCAGAACAATTAAAAGAAGAGAAACACCCATAAACAAATACACTTTATTGTCCATCCTTCCAACGCATTTTCTCCCATATTTAAACCTTTCCTCACTCGAATCTGTGCTTTAAAAACAGCAATGTTAATATAGACGAGAGCCTTTTAAACCGTTATGGGGGATTGGCAGGCGCTTTTGGCGAAAGCGCAGGAGAAGGAGTATATAGTAAACCAGGTGCTCACGATTACGTATCCTTTGGCTAGAGACGCCAAACTTCTTTTGACTGCGGTTGAGAATATTTTCCTCAGCATGCATTACGCGCTCCAGGCTTTTTTAACGCATGAGCACGACCACGCGCGGCTCCGTGCAATTCCAGACACATACGAAGCCAGAGTGCAAAAGGCAAAGTCATTAATGCCAGAGCACCGCGACGCGCTCCAATCCATGACGGAGTTAAGGGGGATTATCATGAAGCATCAGCAAAGCCCGATTGAGTTTAATAGGCAGGATAGATATGTCATCTGCAGCGATAAGTACCAATTGACCGTAATAACGTTGGATATGATCAAGAAGGCGCATGAAAAAAGCAAGGTATTTATACATGAAGTCGCCACAATACTGGAGAAAAAACCATATCTTGTTGTGATCTAAGGATGAGAGAAGCGTTGGCAGTGGCGAAGAAGGAGATGGCGCGCGCGGACCATCTTTTGTATGTCAGTCTGAAATACACGAGAACCGTGGACGTTTTTAAGAATATAATCGAGCGCTATATTAACAGTTATGATCAGTGCATGCTGAGCCTCTTGAAGAAAGCGCATGAGCAAAAGAAGGTTGCTTCAATTCCTGACCGTCCTTTGGAGATGGCTGCGCTTGTAAAGACCGTCTACAAAGATTATCCAGCGGTATTTGAAGCGATGGAGGAATATCTTTTGCTGAGAAAGATTAACAAGGCAGAGTATACGAAAGCCCGGGAGTTCAGAAGGCATGTGACGATGACCGCCATGGTAGATGGGGAGATGATGGATCTCACGATTGACAGGATGCATGAGATGTATGACAAGCTTAAGAATTTCATCCAGGTAGTGGAGGAGCTTCTTAATCTATGACGCGCTTTATAACGATTGCTTCTGGAAAAGGGGGTGTTGGAAAAACCACGGTCGCGATTAATCTAGGCAAGGCATTAGCGGATTTTGGCCGTGATGTCATTGTCGTCGACGCCAATGTTTCAAAGCCGAACATCGGTATTCATCTTGGGGGTTCTGTCATTGTGACCTCGCTGCACGACGTGATCAAACGTGATAAAAACATTAAGGACAGCGTCTATCTGCATCCAAGCGGGCTAAAAGTCATTCCCGGAAACATCTCGTTGGACGCGCTTGAGAATCTCGAGATTGAAAAAATGCCCGAGATTATCCATGAGCTTGAAGGATTGACAGAAGTCGTCATTATCGACGCTGCCCCCGGACTGCACCATGAGGCGATACAGGCGCTGCGCTCGGGAGAGGAAGTCATTATTGTAACCACTCCGGATCTTCCTGCAATCACGGATGCGCTTAAAACCATTAAGGCGGCAAAGCGGCTCGACTTGAAAGTCTTGGGCGTGATTGTGAATCGTGCGCACGGTGACGCGAACGACATACCGCTCAAAAACATAAGAGCTCTGTTGGAGCACGATATCCTCGAAGTGATTCCCGAGGATCCCGATATGCGCCGCGCGCTCAAGCTGAATCATCCGATCACATACACGCATCCTGACAATGAGTCCAGCATTAAATTCAAGAAAGTTGCCGCGAGGTTAATCGGCACGACGTATATTGGCGGAAAGCATGATTCTAAAGTAGAAGGATTTCTCAGGAAAGTAGGGATTAAAGAATGAAGGGGTATCAAGGCACAGATCAGAGGCTGAAGGAAATTGAGCATGCTGTCCGGGCAAGAAAATATGTCCATCCAAAGCGTGGCATGCATGACACAATGGTTTTTGTCACCGTGCTGCTTGCTGGAGTATTTCTCACGCTGCTGTTCTCGCCCGTGTTTCTTTCCCTCGCATTGTATGCAGAGCCCGTATTATACTTTATTCTGCTCTTTATCGTAGGATTGTTGTTGGGTGTCATCACTGATTTTTACCTGCATCATTTGCATATCATGCAAAAAAAGAGATATTCTGTCGCGATTCTCGTCTACGTAATTCTCGGAGCAATCGTGTTCTCCGGGGTTCCCGTGATCGCGCGGCAGCTTTCCGTCATTATTTCAGTGCCGTACATTCCCATCAATCCAGCAGTTTCAGCATTGGCGTTTATCATTCCAGCGATAGTTCCATTAGCTTTGAGCAGAATCAAGGCGGCCAGCGGAATTTGAATCCGCCCTAGGAGATCCACAGTCTCCTGTGCTAACCAGACTACACCATGGCCGCCATGAAAGATGAACAATGGTGAATTCTATTAAAAAGTTTGGATTTGCTTAAGCATAAGATGCCTCTTTAATGCCACAGTCGGCGCTCATATGAATAAATTCTGCTGACCATTTTTTCAAAATCCTTTTCCGATACTCGGAAACCGCGTTTTAGAAACCTTTATAAACCATCCAGAACTCCCTTTCCCCATAACCCGAGTCCGAAAGGGCGCTTCTAGGGTCTCTAGAACGTGTTTCTCGGTGTATGAACAATGGCAGACGACTTTAAACACCTGGTGCGAATTGCGAGCACTGACCTAGATGGTGCTAAGCCCGTATATTACGCGTTAACGCAGATTAAGGGGATTAATTTTAGACTATCGGAAGCGATTTGCAAAGTCGCGGGCGTTGACAGGGTTGCCACGATTGGTAAGCTTCCAGATGCACAAGTAAAAAAGCTTGATGAAACCGTAAAACATCCCGCGAAAGCAGGCATTCCCGCGTGGATGCTCAACAGGAAGCACGATCCCGAGTCTGGGCAGGATCGTCATTTGCTCGTTGCAGAGCTTGATTTTGAGAAGGATAATGATATCAAACGGATGAAGATGATCCGTTCCTACAGGGGATTGCGTCATATGTTTGGCTATCCTGTGCGGGGGCAAAGAACTCGATCCAATTTCCGCAAAAATAAGGGTAAAGTGATGGGTGTGAAGCGAGCTAAAACGGCAGGGAAGACCTAATGGGAGATCCAAAAAAACTCAGGAAGAAGTATTCTGGGCCAGCGCACCCATGGCAGCGCGCCAGGATGGAAGTGGAGTCAAAAATCCTCAAGGCATATGGCTTGAAGAACAAGCGCGAGATCTGGAGATTAAACTCATTGCTTCGTAATTTTAAGCATCAGGCAAAAAAGCTCTCCGCGTCGCAGACTGCGCAGGCCAATAAGGAGTCTGAATCCTTAGTAAAGCGACTGCGCAAATATGGCTTGCTGAAGGAAAACTCTCAGTTAGGAGACGTGCTCAGCCTTACGCTTCCTGAAGTGATGGATCGAAGATTGCAGACCGTCATGTATAAGAAAAACCTTGCGCGTTCCATGAAGCAGGCAAGGCAGTTTATCGTGCATCATCATATCACGGTTGCAGGGAAAAAAATCACCTCGCCATCCTACTTGGTTGCTCTTGAAGAGGAGCCGCAGATTGCGTTTGCAGTGCATTCTCATCTTCAGGATGATGGCCATCCTGAGCGAACTCCGATAGAGAAAAAAGTGAAGGCCGTGAGGGAAAAAAAGCCCGTGAGGAGGAAGCAACGTGGTCGATGATCAACGCAGGCCAATGCGGCAGGCGAGATGGGGGATCGCGCATATTTTTTCCAGTTACAATAATACGATTATTCACATCACAGATATTACCGGAACAGAGACGCTATCAAGAATATCCGGCGGCATGGTCGTGAAGTCCGATCGTATGGAAAGCTCTCCCACAGCTGCGATGATTGCCGCAAAAAAGGCAGCAGAAACAGCTATTGAAAAGGGCATTAATAGTATTCATGTTAAGATTAAGGCTCCTGGTGGCCACAATGGCCCGAATAATCCCGGTCCTGGAGCGCAGGCGGCGATTCGAGCACTATCAAGGATGGGATTGCGCATCGGAATTATTGAGGATGTAACCCCTATTCCCCATGATGGGTGCAGAAAGCGGGGAGGAAGACGAGGGAGGCGTGTCTAATGGAAATCAAGCTTCTCGAGCACAATAAGAAGCAGAATAAAGCGAGTTTTGTTGTTAAGGGAACGACTGCCGCATACATGAACACGCTGCGTAAGTATGTTCTCGAGCGTGTGCCAACGCTCGCGATAGAGGATGTTGAGTTTCGCGAGAACAGCTCAATCCTGTATGATGAAGTCATCGCGCATCGCCTCGGCCTTACCCCATTGAGGACCGATTTAAAATCATATTCACTAAGAGAAACGTGCAAGTGCAAAGGGGAAGGCTGTGCCCGGTGCACGGTTCAGCTCACGTTAGAGGGCAAAGGCCCTGGCTCCGTGTACGCTTCTGATTTGAAATCAAAGGATAGTCATGTCAAACCCATTTATCCTGGCACTCCTATTGTTAAGCTGCTTAAAGGGCAGGAGATCGAGCTTGAGGCGAAAGCCGTACTTGGACAAGGCAAAGACCACTCTAAATGGTCTCCTGGGCTCGCATACTATCGACATAAGCCGATCATTGAAGTGAAATCCCAACCTGCAGATCCAAAGAAACTTGCTGACATGTATCCCGAGAAAGTGCTTGAAGTGAAGAATGGCAAGCTCGTGGTCAACGAGGAGAACGCGCTGAAATGCGCGACGTATGACATTTTTGAAGGAATCCCTCATCTTACAATCAAGCAGGCTGAGGACGAGTTCATATTCACGATTGAAAGCTGGGGCCAGCTGGACTGCGATGAGATTATGACCGCAGCAGTGGACATCTTCCAGCAGGATCTCGAGCAGTTCGCTCAAGGTCTGAAGAAAGCGTAACATACTCCCACGCGGGGGTGGCAGAGCCTGGTCAAATGCGCTAGCTTGAGGGGCTAGTCCCTTAGTGGGTGCGCGTGTTCGAATCACGTCCCCCGCAATGTTTTTCCAAAACATTGATCAAAAGGAGGGGGGTTGAACTCACGCTCAAGCCCCAAAAATGTTCCCGCAGTTACAATGAAAAGGACAGGAACGGATAATCCGGAATTGAGAAAGCTCATTGGCGAGCTCAAGCGTTTAGGTAGTGAGAAGAAGGTGCCGCTGTGGCAGCGCGTCGCGTATGATCTTGAGCGTCCTTCAAGAAATCGGCGTATTGTGAATCTCTCACGGATTAATCGCTTCTCAAAGGAAGGAGAGACTATTGTTGTTCCCGGAAAAGTTCTTGGCTCAGGCACGTTAGACCACAAGCTGACGATTGCCGCGTTCACATTTTCCAAAGGTGCGATTGAGCAGATCGAGAAGAGCAATGCAATTGCGCTTACGATCAGCGACTTTATGAAGCAGGATATTAAGGGGAAGCGCGTGAGGATTGTAGGATGATCATTGATGGAACTGATCTCATTGTTGGCCGGGTAGGCACCGTCGTAGCGAAGCGCGCGCTGCTTGGCGATCAGATTCAGATTGTGAATGCGGAGAAAATGGTGCTGACAGGGAGCAGGGTGCACCTCCATGCCAGGTATCGTAGGAAGCTCAAATTGGGAACGCCAGCGAAAGGCCCGTTTATTTCCCGAAGGCCCGATCGTTTCGTGCGCAGAATGATTCGTGGCATGATTCCATACAAAACTCCGCGCGGCGCAAGCGCATTTAAGCGTATCATGTGTTATATTGGCGCTCCTGAGGAAATCAGAGGGAAGAAGGAAACAATTAAAGAAGCGAATATCAGCAAGCTCGATAACCTCCGCTATATGCGTGTGGGCGATCTGTGCAAGCTGTTGGGGTCTCACTATGAATAAGCTGATACATACATCAGGAAAACGCAAGCGGGCAATCGCTCGAGCGACACTCTATCCAGGCACAGGCATTGTAACGGTCAACGGAATCGCGCTCAATGTATATCAACCGGCTATGTATCGTATGAGGATACAGGAGCCATTGTTGCTGGCTGGCGATCTTGCCCAGACAGTTGATCTCCGTGTCAACGTATTTGGCGGCGGCATCAGCTCGCAAGCGGACGCCTCTCGCCTCGTCATCGCAAAGGCGCTTGTCCAGCATACGAAGGACAAGAAGCTGAGGCAGCAGTTCCTTTCCTATGATCGTCAGTTGCTCGTTGCGGATGTGCGCAGAAAAGAGCCTGCAAAGCCAAACAGGCATTCGCAGGCGCGGGCGAAAGTGCAGAAGTCATATCGATAAAGCAAACACTACAAGGTGATACCATGATTATTCCAATCCGATGCTGGAGCTGTGGAAAGCCAATTGCCCACCTCTGGGAAGAGTATACGGAGCGCATTAAGAAAGGCGAGGATCCAAAGAAAGTGATGGACGCGCTTGGACTAGAGAGATATTGCTGCCGTGCCATGATTCTTGGTCAGGTTGACTTGATCGACACCGTTGCGCAGTTTAAGAAGTTTTAACCATGAGCTACAAACACGATAAGCCACTATTGAAGCATCGCGGACGGCATAGAAAGCGCAGGCCGAAGACGTTCTCCTCAGAGGACGCTGCGAATACATGGGCCGCGGGAAAGAAGATCAAGGAGTTTGACCTTGTGAATTTGCGTGTTAACGACATTCACAAGAAGCTGAGAGTTGTGAGAAAGTAAGTTTTATATAGCTCTTCGCATTCTCTATCGTTTATGCAACCTAGAATCTCGTTGCTAAGTCTTCTACTTCTTCTAAAGTAAAGTCTCAAAAACTTTGCCCATCATCGATTTCTTTCAGATATACGTGCAGAATTCTTTGATGGTAGATAGAAGAGCGGAAGGGAGGAACAACATGCCAGACGT
>CAZHJH010000047.1:0-10651 GCA_964533475.1 uncultured Methanosarcinales archaeon | reverse complement strand
CATCTTTGAGCCAGAAGCCGTGGCTCTCTGCTACAGGACTCAAATACTGCATCGCGTCCTCAACGCTTGTTCCCCACATCATCCTCTTTTTCCCTTCTAGTATAGTCTAGTAGATAGGTTCGAATATAGAAGAAGCAATATATAAAGGTATCGCTTTATCCAACCAGAGCTTTTTTAAAGCCATCAGCGCCTGGAAACGTATGTATCAGATCAAGCAAATTCCTGAGGATTTTAGAGTTAAGGAAATCCCTTTGCACTCACCTCAACCTAAAGGAAAGTACCTTGTGTTGTATGTTAAAAAAAAGGGAATGAATTCAGAGGAGGTCGCTCAGAGGATTGCATCTCTTCTTCATGTTCCGCGAAAAAAAATTGGCTACGCGGGTAATAAAGATAAGCGTGCGATAACAGAACAGTATATGAGCGTTCAGGGCGTCAAATGGAAGGGGACGATCCTATGCACTGATCCTTTGGAAATAAGTGCATTGGGATATCTTGATGAGCCCATAACGCTGGGATGCCTGAAAGGAAATGTGTTTGAGATCACGATAAGGAATGTTGACCACATTCCCGGCATGCCAAAAAAAGTACTGAATCTTTTTGGCCCGCAAAGATTCTCTGACAACAACGCTCAGATTGGGAAATTAATAGTTCAAAGAAAATTTCTTGAAGCCGCCAGGGAATTGGCTCTGCGTGAGGCCAAAGTACATGACCACTTACAGCAATATCCCCAGGATGGAGTGGGGGCGCTCCTTCAGATTCCGAAGAAGGACATTCAGCTGAGAGTGCACAGCTATCAAAGCCTGCTCTGGAATAACATCGCGCGGAAAATTGCGTTAGCGCATCCCGACATCGTAGAGCTGCCGCTTGTTGGATTTGGAATGGATGCCCAAGGCATTGTAAAGGACATTATTGAGGAAACAATGCATGAAGAAGGCATTACGGAGCGCGATTTTGTCATCCGGGAAATTCCGAATCTCAGTGCCGAGGGGGCAGTGAGGAATGTGTGGATGCATCCAAGAAACCTATTCTGTTCAGGATTAGAGGATGATGACCTTAATCCGGGCATGAAAAAGTTTTTTATCAGATTTGATCTTGACAAGGGATGCTACGCCACTGTTTTTATTGACGCAATGGTTTCAGAAAGCTAAGGAGTTCCTTCTCGACTTGATTTATAGACTTGCTCCCGTCAAAACGTTTGACCTGGTTTCCATAATACGTGAGTAAGGGAGATGTTTTCTCATGAAATTGCTCAAGACGATGGCGGATTGCTTCCTCATTGTCATCAGCTCTTTTCTCAAGCTTTCCCCCGCACGCGTCACAAATTCCTGATTTTTTAGGTTTCAGGCTTGTTGCATTGTAAATACGACCGCATTTCGTGCATGTAATCCTGTTTCCGATGCGTTCAACAACAAGAGTGTCAGGGACATGAAGGTAGATAACAACGTTCAGCTTCACGCGAGCAGCAAGCAGCTTGGCCTGCTCCACATTTCGGGGAAAGCCGTCAAGGATAAATCCCTTCACGCAATCTGATTCTGCTATTCGGTTTACAACCAGTTGAAATGCCAGCGCATCATCAATAAGGTCCCCCTTTGTGATGATTCCCTCGATTTGCTTTCCCAAAGGTGTTTTTTTGGCGATCTGATTCCTGATGAGCTGTCCCGTTGATATCGCTGGAATGCCATATGCTTGCGAAATCCGCTCGGCCTGCGTTCCTTTTCCTGAGCCTTGCGGGCCTAAGATTAAGAGTTTCATCCGAGGTACCTGAGATCTTCCTTGAATTCCTGATCGTCATTCCATGATGCTGAGAGCTTTTTTAGAATGCTCAGAAGCTGGGGCTTCAGCTCGTCCCACTCTTTCATAACCTCAGTGATGAACAACGCTTCGCTCTCGTCTGTTGAGTCCAAATACGGTAGCCAACCCTTGCGTTCCAGGACCATGACTCTGCCATACACTGTGTAGATTGCCTCTTTTTCATGCTCAGTAAACGCGCGCGCCTCATGGATGCCTGTAAGCGTGCTTTCAGGATGGAGCGTGTCTTCGAGCAGCTTGGCGATATCCTGAAGTTTCTCCACGATTTTCCTCCGCACTTCACGAAGAGGATGCACATCATGCTCAACAGTATCCAAATCAAAAAACTGATTTAGCGCATCATAACTTGGAAGCTCGTATCGCTTCTGCAGCGCCTCGTACTTTTCCTTGATTCCCATACGCATATGGAAAAATCGAGGATATATAAAGATAGACGTTGGTCCCGGTAAACTTAAATAAGAGGGAGATGATGCACGCACGATGGACGTGAAGAGAATTCTTGCAGTATACGGGCTTTCCGCGAAAAATATTTCCCGGCCACCACACGCTGCATTGACCCACGTATACCTGATTGACGGAAAATACGTGCTCCGGGGCAGACCATGTTCGAAAGAGGCGCTGCATAAATTTAGAGAGGAACAGAGACTGATGGCGCGTGTACACGCACACATCCCGTATGAAATGCCTTCTTTGTTAAAAACAAAAGCCAAACAGGATTTTGTCATACGCAAGAAAACAGTATGGACGGTATATCCCCTGCTGCCCGGGAAGATCCTCTGTCCATGGCAAACTGCTTTCTATCTTCCAGAAGACAAGCAGCGTAAGATCGTGAACGTTGCTCTGGAGATTGTCAGAAGAACACGCTTTTTTCGAAGGCCGGATTGCGCGTTTATTAACGAAGTGAAAAACACACTTAAGCGTATGCGAACGGGGCTGTCTCCCCACACTGTGAATCGTGTTAAGACTGCGCTGCAAACCTCAAGAGCATACACCAATTCCCTGAAGAACGGATGTTTTGTGCACGGTGACCTGCATACGGGAAACGCGCTCGTGGATGGCAGAGGCAGAATCACCGCCCTCCTCGACACGGATTGGTGCAGGATTGGTACGCGCTACGAGGATATCTCCTATTATACCATGATGATGTTAAGAGATTTCAATACAAATCCCAGAAAGTATCTGACGAAGAAGCTCATTCGCAAAAAACAACGATGGTTTGGCGGCCCGAATACGGTCTTTGACGCATTTATAATACTGTACTGCGTGTTTGACATGGACGTTTTTATGCATTCCCAGCTTCCCGGAAAGTACTACCGGTTCCAGAAGCAATTCATGGAGAGAGTCTGTGAGTTGTTATAAGCTACCGACACGCACTCTCCCCAAAATTATAAAAATGCTGGTCACACGGAGATATCAATGACTTCCGAGATTCCTCCCTAGAATACAATGAAAATTATATCTGTGACGGCCTCAATCTTATGGTAAGTTGCCTCGGGGATCTCCATTAGCCATGGTGCTTCTACGGTTCTTGTTGAGTTCTGCAAAGTGAACTTGACTTTTCCATGCAAAACATAGATGAGTTCTTTGGGATTATCAGCATTGTCCCCGGATACCGTCTCCTTCTTTCTGTAAAACACCTTAAATCCATCCGCTTGGTAAACTTTACCGCGGTCATCAGATTTCAAAAGTTTGAGTTCCATTTTGCAGTTATTTTTTCAGTGAGCGTTTACCTTAATTTAATCAAGCCCCCGGAGACAACAGAAACTGATGTTTCTGAGCCTCCAGGTTCTTTCGCTTCGCTCAAGCCCCCGGAGGGATTTGAACCCTCGACCTGCGGTTCTTTTGGCTGTTCACCGTACAAAACCGCCGCAATAGCGACTATGCTACGGGGGCGCATATTAAAGAAGTCCGGCTCCTTTTTAAATTCTTCGAGAAAGCGCAGACAGAAATACTATAGTGGGGGACTGGCAGAAAAGAGGGTACCAATATGGGAATATACGGGAACTCCGGCTGAAATAGTAAATTGATATGTTGACTGCAACCCCCGTAATTTTTGGCGATCCTCATGAATCTTATCGATAGCACACGTAACTGCCTCATCAGGGAGCCACGCATTCTCTGCATACAATTTAGCAAACTTGAATTTCCTTCCCTTTGCATTGCTGCCTGTATACCTTGCAATAATATAATCCATGCCAACGTGAACATCAGGGAGCAGGAGAAGCCACCAGGGTTCATTGCGTTTCTTTTCCACGAGTATAGAGACCTGAGTTACTCCGCTTGCCAAACATTGCTCTGCAAATTCGTCAATTGTCCTGGCCTGATGGCTAAATTTGAATAAAGGCATACGAAACTTCAAAAAAAGACGAATATATAAAGATTAGGCTTGTTGAGTATAGAGAACTTGAGCAGATTGAAATATTAATGCCTGTACAAGTTCAAGAACGCTTTGATCTGGTACACGAGCATGTTGAAGTCGTTCATGACCTCTCCCTTGTACTGGTTCGTGTACGTCTTGTACAAATACCTGTCCACAATCGTGCGGATGAAGTGAAACACGGGCTTCGCTTCCCAGCGATGTTCATAATCCGTTTCGAAGATCGCGTCAAAAATGAGCTGCACTTTTCCCTGGTTGAGCTTGATCTTGACTCCGTCTTTTTCAACCTCGACTTCCTTGATTCCCGTCATGAGGATTCTCACGCGTATGATGCTCTGCGCGTAATCCGTGATTTTCTTCCACGGCTCGACTTCGATCTCTATGTCTTTCCCGTTCGGAGTAACCCGCTCAATGTTTTTCTTCTCATGTTTATCATAGCCTTTTTCCTCAAAATACTCATCAATGAGAGAATACAGGTCTGCTACGCTAAACAAGCCTTCATACGTCATTCTTCGCTTGTCCACGAGAATCTCGCGCTCGCTCATGTGACCCTGATCCTCGATGCGTCTGTGATCGTTTCCATTCCGAGTTTCTCCTTTATAAGCCTATGCAATTTATAGTTCGTAAAATAGAGCGTGTCATACCATTCGCCTGTGATTTTCTTGAACGCGATGTAGTTGTTGTAGAAGTCCCGGAGCGACCGCAACCACCGAGTTTTCTCATATCGGTTTTTGTAATCGAGCTCAAAAGACCCTCCGATATCCACTTGAAGCTTGAAATGCTGCTTTTGCACTTTTTCCCCGTTCTCAACCGATTCAACATCTCTGATCTGCCACGTGTGAAACACAAGTTTGATGTGATATTTGCAATATTCCGTCCAGTTTTTACTACCAATCCACGTGAGCTCATGCTCATGCCCGCCTGTTTCATCGCTCCACTTGTTAATAGTCTCCTGAAACTCATACCCCTGGTCAACAATCCAAGTCCTAATCATCGTGAGGAGCCCGTTATAGTCTCCAATGCCGGTATACCGTATGCGAAGGGTTCGCACGGGAATCGTGATGGACATTGAATTCCTTAGAGAAATGAGGTTTATAAAGATTGCTTATTTCAACCCCAAAATGGGTTGATCGTTTGATACAAAAACCAAAGGTTTTTGATCGTGAACTCGTGTCCACTGTTCCAGTGGGGCACTGCCTGCGTCAGACTCCACGATATCGTGCTGATAAATATGGGTTGTGTAAGCAGAAATCTATTTCAGCGGCTTCTTCATATCCCAGTAGAATGTTTGGTCTTCGCGCTGCGGCAAGTACGTTGTGATGTTGAAGTACGTTTTCAGCGCTTCCTGAAAGCGGTACATTTCATTATAGAGATCACGCCTGTGCTGCGCTATTCTTTTATTATATATACGCCGTGTGAAGAGCATGTGGATATGTTTGAGCAACGAGTCCTTGCGCCATGTGCCCTGTGCGTCAAATGCTACCCTTCCCGAAAGCCGCACTTCACAGTCTCCCGTATTGACTTTGTACTTGACATTATTGTGCATCGTCTCAGCTTCCTTCATGTACAGGATATGGAAATCAATGTCGAGCATATACATGAAGTACTTCGTGTTCTCAAATCCCGGCGGGTATTTAACGCAGCGCCACCATATGAAAATCTCCTCCCCCGCCGTCTGGTGAAAGATGTGATAGTAGAGATGCTCGGGAAACTTTTCATCTTCATATGTTACCCAACCGTTCTCTACGAGCCATTCGCGCATCATCAAATACAAATTTTTCATCGAGAACATGGCTTTGTGCTTGAGCTGCATTCCGGGAACAGCTGCCACATACATTTCTTTAAGCTTACTTAGGCGATGCGTACTGAGCGGCATATGCTCACCGGGGCAATTTCAGTTTATAAGGTTTTTCTTTTTGAAACGGTATCGTGTGAGGGGGATGTCAAAGAAACACCAAAGTATTTAAACGCAGTTGTATTTTGTTTGGCTATGCAAGTGGGCATTGTGGGCAAGGCGAACGTTGGAAAATCAACATTTTTCAAAGCTGCAACGCTCGCTGAAGTGGAGATCGCGAATTACCCCTTCGCAACGATTAAACCCAATACGGGCGTGGGGTATGTGAAAGTCCCATGTGTGGATAAGGATCTTAACACGCAGTGCAATCCAAGGGAAGGATTTTGCATTGAGCATAATCGGTTTGTGCCCGTACAGATGATAGACGTCGCAGGATTAGTTCCTGGCGCTCATGAGGGCAAAGGCATGGGTAACCAGTTTCTAGATGACTTAAACCAAGCAGATGTACTTATTCACGTTGTTGACGCAGCGGGATCAACGAATGAAAAGGGGGAGAATCAGGCGACCGGATCAAATGACCCGATTAATGATATAAAATTCCTTGAGATTGAGCTCGACATGTGGTACCTAGGCATGATGAAGAAAGTCTGGGAACGGTTCTCCAGACAGGTAGTCCAGGAAAATCTTGAGAATTACAAAGCGATTGTCAAGCAGTTCTCAGGCCTCGGTGTGTCTGAGACGATTGCAAAAATAGCGATGAAGCAACTCAATCTCGAGGACAAAAAAATCAGCCAGTGGAGTGAAGAGGAAACCTTTCATCTTGCGCAGCTCCTGAGAAAGATGACAAAACCAATGATCATCGCTGCGAATAAGATTGATGTTCCCATTGCACGGGAAAACCTGAAGCGCATGCAACGGGCGTTTCCCGAGTATAAGATTATCGGATGTTCAGGAGATTCTGAGCTTGCGTTGAGGGAAGCTGCAAAGCATGGTCTCATCAAGTATATTCCGGGAGAAACGGCCTTTCATATTGTGGATGACGCAAAGCTCAGTGACAAGCAAAAAGCCGCGCTCGCATTTATCAAAAGCAATGTGCTCGACCCTGTGGAAAACACGGGAGTGCAGCACGTTCTGGACGCTGCCGTGTTCGAGCTGCTCAAATACATTGCAATCTTCCCCGGGGGAGTGCATAAGCTCGAAGACCAGTTTGGAAGAAGACTTCCCGATTGTTTTCTCATGCCTCCGGGAACGACCGCGTTGAGTTTCGCGTTCAGAGTCCACACGGATCTTGGCACGCATTTCATCCGTGCGATTGACGTCAGAACAAAGATGGCCGTGGGAAAGGAACATCCGCTCAAGCACCGGGATGTTATTGAGATTGTGAGCGGCAAGTAATATCCATTCCCAGCTTTTTGAGTTTTGCTTCGAACATCATATAGCCCCGCTGGATATGCTCAATTCCTGATATCGTTGTTGTATTCTCCGCAGCACTCGCTGCCAGAACGAGCGCGGCTCCTGCACGTAAGTCAGTTGCCGTTACGCTCGCTCCGGAGAGAGCAGCCCCTCCAGGAATATGTGCTGCGTCTCCTTTGACCGTGATCCCGGCGCCTAAGCGGTTCAACTCATTGATATATGCAAAACGCTCCGAAAATACTGTGTCATTAACAACGCTTTTTCCTTTTGCCCGGGTAAGTGCAGCCGCCACGATAGGCTGAAGATCCGTTGGAAATCCAGGATACGGTTTTGCCATGAGCTGCTGCCCTGCTAACGCTCTGTCGCGATACGCCCGCAGGGCATTTTGTTTTATCTCCGTTCGAATGCCCATTGCGTTCGCGACGTTTATTGGTGTTGCGAGATGCTTAGGATTCACATTCTGGATTCGAATATCATTTCCCTGCAACATTCCCGCGAGGAGAAGAAAGGTTCCTGCCTCAATCCTGTCTGGAATGACACGCATCCGGACTCCTGAAAGTGTTGATACTCCGTTGATTTTCATATTTCGGTTTTTTACTGCGATGTCGGCTCCAGCCGCCCTGAGGAAATCGACGAGCTGCATCGTTTCCGGCTCAATCGACGCGTTAGAAAGCATAGTAGTTCCCTCCGCGCACGCAGCTGCGAGAAGGGCCTGCTGCGTCGCGCCGACGCTCACGTGAGGGAAATCAATGCGTGCCCCTTTAAGTTTTTTCGCGGTGAGTTCATACTGTCCATGCTTCACGCGTATGGCTGCGCCCATTCTTCGGAAAACGAGTTCATGCAAGTCTGTTGGCCTTGGACCTAAGATGCAGCCACCGGGAATGGCGATCGTCGCACGTCCCATCGTGTTGAGCAGAACGGATGCAAAGAGGATAGACGCACGGAGCTTTCCCACCTGCTCATACGTTGCGGTTGTTGATTGGAGTTTATTCGCAAAGATTCGGATGTGCTCCTGTTGTGTTTTGATAGTAGCTCCCAGTTCCTGAGCGATGGAAAGCATATTGTCAATATCCGTCAACGAGGGAACGTCCTCAAGCACGCATGGTTTTCGCGTTAATACTGCCGCTGCGATGAGGGGAAGCGCTGCGTTTTTAGAGCCCGAGATCATCACTGATCCCTGCAATCGTTTCCCTCCTCTGATCACAAAGTTAGTCATATGGAATGATCTCCACTTCGGGCTGCAACAACACTCCTGATTTCTTCTTTACGGTTTTTTGAATGTGGCGGATAAGCCATACAATATCACGCGACGTGGCATTTCCCGTGTTCACAATCCAATTTGCGTGATGCTCGGACACTTTGGCTCCTCCTTTTTGAAACCCTTTTAATCCAGCTTTCTCAATAAGCTGCCATGCTTTCATGTTCTTTGGATTAATAAATATTGATCCAACACTGGGCTCACTAAGCGGTTGCGTTTGAGTTCGATGGATTAGGGTTTGCTTTATCGTTGCTTGAATTAAGGATTTTGACTTGCTCACGAGTTTGAATGTTGCCTCAACGATAATATGACCTCGCGCGCCTCTATGGTACGCAAATGAGAGTTTTGATTTGGGCAGTACTCTCATCCCCTGAGGTGTGATTACAGTCACGGCCTCTAGAACGTCGCTTATCTGCGCGCCATATGCTCCCACATTATTTGCGACTGCCCCCCCAACGCTTGCCGGGATTCCTATTAATTTCTCCAAACTCGAGAGGTTATGGGCCGCGGACTTCAAGATAAGGCTGGATAAAGGCAATCCGGCTCCCGCACGCACGCGCTTGCCCGAGAATGTGAGGGTTATGAATTTCTTGAGCGAGATCACGCATCCATTATATCCCTTGTCTGAGAATATTAGATTTGAACCTCTCCCTAGAATAAAATATCGTATGCTCTCCTTGCGCAGCCGTGCTACAAGAGATTCTAGTTCCTGAATATTCTCAGGAGCAGCAAAGTACGTTGCCGGTCCTCCCACCTTCATCGTCGTGTGGTGTGATAACGGTTCTTTTTCTCGGATATTACTGTTTTTGAGTGCGTACATAATCGTTCAGTAGTGTTTTAACAATAAGTGGTGTTGGATTATTGGGCAAGCACGCTGCGCATGCTTTGGACATTGCTCGTAACCTCTTCTGCGTTAGCATGCGTAATGTGGGAAGGAGTTCTTTATGAAGCCGCTGTGACGGAATCATGATTGCAGTTCCTTTATGCACGGCGTACAGCGCATTGTACAACTGGTGGTTGTCCTTCACGTGGGGATGTGGAACGAGTATTGCGGGTTTCCGCGCTGCCCACAGTTCCACGAGGCTTGTCGCGCCTGCTCTGCACAGAACAACGTCAGCCGCTGCGTAATATGCGCTCAAGTCTGCTGCAAAGTCCGTCACAATCCTTTGGTTATACATACGGTATTTCGGAAGCACGTGATCATAATATTTTTTTCCCGTGACGTGAATAATGTATATGTGTCTCTTCTTCAGCCCAGGGAGAATGCCACATAGTGTTTCATTAATGTCCTTCGCTCCATTCGTGCCTCCAAATGCAAAGAGGACAAACGCATATGGTGGGATGTGGAGTTGCTTGCGTGATCGCATTTGGGAAACATGGAAGAAATGGGGGGCTATTGGATTTCCGCCGAGCATTGTTTTCGACTTGAAGTGCCGTTCTGGCCCGGGCAGGAACGCGATGTTCATTGTGGAAAATCTGCTGAGCAGCCTGTTTGCCCTTCCCGGCAGCGCGTTTTGCTCGAACAGGTATACGGGAATGCGAAGCGATCGCGCAGCGAGCACCGCCGGAATAGTAAAGTATCCCCCCATGCTGAGGACAATCCCGATTTTTTTTTGTTTTAGAATGGTTCTCGCGTCAAGATACGCTTTCGAGAGCTGCATGAGAAACCGGGGAGTTTCAATAAGCGTATGCTTCGCTTCAAGATCAAGCAGGAAAGGGGTTCCGGACACATAAGGCTTCATGGCACGGTCCGTGAGATAAAAGACATTATGGCGCTTTCGCAGCGTCTGTGCGAGCACATTCCCCGGCTTGACATGGCCCAATGTTCCCCCCGCCACGATTGCAATGCGCATGATATGATGACAGATCGCTGATTTATAAAGATAGTGGACCATAGCGGATCGAGATTGCGTAAACACTGGGCTATTTAAGAATGCGGTAAACTTATAAAACCAAGCTGTGTTTCTAAGGGGGACGTATGAAAAAAACAGCTTGGTTT
>CAZHJH010000046.1:0-10703 GCA_964533475.1 uncultured Methanosarcinales archaeon | reverse complement strand
TTAACCATCGGAATCTGAATGATGTGGTGCTGTCAGGGGAGCCAGATGGAATCTATCTCACCGCGCCGCAACTGTTTGAACCTGTGCGTGTGCTTGAACAAGAAGGGATTACCGAGGTATCATGGTAAAGCAACGGTTGGAGGATTTGGCACAGGAATTACGTATCGCGACTGAAGTAGATGCTCATCCTGCTAAGCATGTGAAAAACGGAGCAAAGAAAGGAATGCGCGTATCACGAAGGGAAGTGCGTGCGTCTAGAGAAACAGAAGAAGGGGCCCATCGTGACATCAAGTCAGTCGATGGACTTGAAGACATCGCGGGAGCTTGCACGTTACATGCTGGGGAGTACGCCCTCAATCATGACATCGTCATTCCAGAAGGCGCGGTGCTGACTATACGTCCGGATACCACTCTGCGATTTAAGGCGGGCTGCGGTGTGAGGTGTTTTGGAACATTACGGGCATTAGGAGCCGAGAGCTACACAATCTCAATCAAATTCCTGCCTCAAGAATCGCAGGGCGGATGGTCCGGAATTTATATGGCGCCAAAATCAGTAGATTCCGTATTGCAATACTGCGAAATCGCATATGTGGTAGGGAGAAGCATTAGCCTCAAAACAGGAGAGTGGGGTGGTCCAACTTCTTTAGGGTCAGTATCATGCATAGGCACGTCTGCCAAACTTGATCACTGCAATCTCCATCATGGGCAGACCGTTGGCACGGGCGCGGGAATATATGCTTTAAAAAGTACAGTCACAATACAAGACTGCGCAATCAGTCACAATCAGGCGCCCAAAATGGCGGGAGGCATCACGCTAGCTGAAGGGAGATACATTGTCCGGAAAAATAGACTTCAAGCGAATACACCCTCGTTGCAACAAGTCATGATTTACAAGTCGAATGCAGAGATAGGTCAGAATGTAATAGACTCCGATACAGTAGGCATACACTGCATGGATTCAACAGCGAATATTTGGGGCAACACGATCAGTACCCGGTACTCTGATGGAATTGTTGTGTCTGGAGGAGAGGTTAGGATCGCGCATAATCATTTTATAGGAAAAAAATACAAGGGTTATCGCAGCTCTCATGAAGCGATACGCGTGCAAAGTGGCACTCCGCTCTGCATTGACAATACAATATCCGGTTTTAAATATGGATTTATGAAAAAACTTGGGGATTTTATGGATGGGGTGCTTTCTTAATGTCAGAGAGTAAGCGTCTTGAAGATCTTGCAACGGAATTGATCCCTGTACTGAGCGAAGTTGAAGAAACACAGGCAAGACTTCGTGAAATGGAGAAGAGATTGAATGCGGTTTGCATGGCGGGGCGGAACGAAATATGACCATCGGCCAAATTCAGGAAGAAACCACACACAGGCGGGTAGTGAATGCTCTAAAAATGCACCCGCTGATCAAATCCATTGCAGGAGATGACCTCCTCGGTGCTACATCTCAATCTGGCGTTTGGGTTTTTGGAAATGTTGAGGCGACCAATCTTGATGGGAAAGTTGCCTTGAAAGTCGTTGTCCCGCAAAGCGAGCAAGAAATTGCAAAAAGAGAAGATGAAGTAAAACGAGTGTATGAATTTTACAGAAAATTGCCAAGTTCACCGCATGTGCTCCCCCTGCTGGGAGAATATTTGCGCTGTGAACGCACGTCAACTCTGCCCCCGTTCTTTGGAATCTTCATGGAGCAGGCAGAATGCGATTTTGGAAGGATTATCACTAAAGAAAAACACGCTGAAGAGGAATCCCTCGAGATGATTGTTCAAGCAGGCAGAGGCCTTTCCGTTATTCACGGTAAAGGGTTGCACCGTGATATTAAGCCAAACAATCTCCTACGCATGCGCGACGGCAGAATCGTCGTAGCAGATTTTGAGCAAGTCTTGGATTTGAATGAAAAACGACCTCTGACATCACAAGCTAAGAGCACCACATCATTTCAGTCGCCAGAGCTGTTCTGCTCCCGAAAATGGCTTCCGAATAACGCTAGTAATGATATTTACGCTCTCGGCGCATGCCTATACGCAGCGCTAATCAGGAATGAACAGCCCCCCTTATATTATGATTATATGAAACAAGGAGGATCGAAAACAACTCCCGAACGATATCAAAGATTTATCTATGAGGCGATCGATGCATTGGATGTGAGCGAAGTCATGCGCCATTATCTTATGCGACTTATGGGATGGCCTCAGCAGGAACGCAGGCCGCGATGGATGAAACGCGATTGGGAATATATGTATCAAAATATAACTGCTTTTGTCAGAGACGCAGAGCATCGTTCAAAAATACACGCCAAGACATATGAGCCTCCGGAAAAGCCAAAGACCGAGGTTCCCTCGCGGCCATCAACCGTTGATTCTAGTAACTCCTTTGTGCCTCCTCGCACTTTGGATGAGTTGTTGGGCGCCAGCATTCCTTTGCGAACCATTGCGCTACCTTTCGTATCTGAACCAGAGAATGCACCACCGCGAAAGCAAAGCAGTAGGGAAGATCGCCTTCGAGAAGCAATCGCTGTAAGATTAGGAGAAAGTAAGCCAACGTATTTACCTCCATTCTCACCACTTGATGATACTGAAATGCATTTTTCTCACGAAACTGGTCCAAATACTTTGGAGTCGAAGCCCATACAAGAGTCTTATACAGCTTCTGCGCCCCCGGATCATGCGAAGCTGATAAAATTTAGAAAGCGTCGAGATTTAATCCCAAAGGCAATAATTGTGGCAGCCGGAGTTATCGGTATAGGATTCTCAACATTGCTTTATTTGAAACCAAATTTATTTTTTCAGATGGAAACGCCGGTGGTAATGCAGCAAAGCGCACGTTCGCAACAGGAAGAATCTATAGAGTCCCGGGTTACAGAACAAGCTCCACTACAGTATGCACTGCCCCAGACAACCCCATCGCATACAGCTCAGCCGGAGCCCGCCCCACAAATTGCTCCCACTCAGCAATCTATTGATACGGTGGCAGAACCTCGCTCCGAGATCGCAAATTCGACAGGTATGCGTTTAAGATTAATTCCTGCGGGGAGGTTTACGATGGGTATTGATGTTGGAAACGCGCGGCCTCAACACGTTGTAAATCTGGACGCATTTTATATGGGAACAACAGAGGTTACCGTACGGCAGTATGAAGAGTTTATAGAAGATACCAGGCACCGCATTCCTGTAAATAGTTTAAGCGATACAAATACTCCGTGGGATAGGCAGCTCCAACATCTTGATTACCCAGTTGTTAATGTATCTTGGGTTGACGCCACTGCATTCTGCCAATGGCTCACTCGCATTGAACGGCGAGGAGACTACAGTTTACCTTCGGAAGCCCAATGGGAATATGCATGCAGAGCAGAAAATAATACTCCGCCAGCAGCAAATGATCCCTGGACACAAAGAATGGCGCGATATGGTCTGCCTTCAGGATCCGGCGCAGGGCGTGTTCAAAGCTTCCCTCCGAATCCTTTCGGACTCTACGATATGCACGGAAACGTTGGGGAATGGTGTGAGGATTGGTATCACTCAAATTACAACGGAGCGCCGGAAGATGGAAGCGCATGGCTGCGACCATCAACGAATGACCGTGTAACGCGCGGAGGTGGCTGGGGCGATACTGCTGGAGATAGTGCACCATCAACACGTAATCATATTCCACCTGACTCCAGAGGGAATGGAACAGGTTTTCGAGTCGTACGCTCAATAGAGGAGTAGCGAACTTGATACGGCTTTTGAAAGGGGGTGAGAAATATTGGAAAGACAAGGAGGAAAGAGCATGAGCAAGGAAGATTGTGGACGTCTTGAGGATCTGGCGACTTCCCTTACAGTAACTCCAGATGCAAACTTAGATGACAAAGAATTTGTTGCCCTGGCGGTCACTGATTCAGAACACACAGTTGCTCTTTTCTCTATGTTGCGAGGCACACTTGTCAATCTTGGAGCAGGAGATTTTCCGAGATGGGATGAACACGGGAAAACTGTCGCATTCCTTGCACCGGGAAATATTGTGCGACGATACAATGGCACCATGCTTGATGATGTCGCTCTGCCTGACACTGGTGAAATCCTTGACATGCAGCCCTATCAAGATCTCTTAGTATATGCAGCAGCGGCGGGAAATGATGTTGTAGCCGCAGCATTTAATCTTCAGACGCGCCATGCCGTTAAGCGTATTGTTGTCAATAAACTGCATGCGTTTAGTGCTGACATCTGCTACAATAGAGTCCTGTTTAACGCATTCGAAAGGAAACATCATCATGTTGGATCATGCATTGTAAACTTAGCTTCAGGCAAGATATACAACGTTCCCGAGGCGTGTGCGCTCACTCCAGAAGGATATCTCCCAAGAGTTTCGGGGATGACACCGAAGGTGTGCACGGAGGGATTACCATTACCCCTGATGGTTAGCCAATCCAATGAAGAATGCTTCAGTTTTTATCGTGTGCCCATGAAGGGTGATAAAATAATCGGTGGAATGCTCGGCGGCGGCCTGTATGTCCTCACGCTCAACACGCCCTCTCTGGGTGAACAGGGTATGCCTGCAGAAAATGATGTATCCCGGGAGCAGGTGTCATGGCTTCAGGATGGCAGAAGCGTTGTGTTTGCCGATTCGGGATATCCACATTCAACGCTCTGCTGGTATGATGTACAGAAAGCAGAACTTGTGGCAAAAATACCTTTCCCAGAGCATGTATGCCGTATCGCAGCACAACCCGGTCTTGAACGATATCTTGAGGAGAAGGATCGTATCAAACTGTTAGAAGATGAGGGAGAGTAAACCAAAACATGTCAGAACCAAAACGGCTGGAGGATCTCGCAAGGGATATTCGAGTGAGTGATGAACCCTCAGAGCACTCGTCTAGAAAACAGGATATGAAGAACGCAACTTGGGCTTCAACATTGCGCAGATACGCTAATAGCCTGATCCTAGGCACTACTATAGCAGTTATGGGTATTCTTGGATTCACCGCGCTCCTTTATGTGAGGCGTGACATGGATCGGGAAGTTCCAAGCACGGATCAACATTATGAAAACCCTGCGACAGATTCAGCATCGTCTGCCCAGAATATGCCTCCGCAGACGGAAAACTCTTTAGAATCAAGAGTCCAAACAATGCCTTCAGAGCAAGTGCACACAGTACCGTATCAACCACCAGTTCAACAGCCTTCGATTCCCGAGCAGCAACCCACAATCCTATCACAATTAGCTCAATTGGACCTGCGAATGACACAGCAAGTATTTGATGAGCCGGCGGTTCCTCAGACGCCGAATTCTAACATTCAAATTGCATCGAGTCCTCCAAACCGGGCGCCAACACTATTAGTAAACATAACACCAAACCCAGCAACTACGAGGGATACCCTGACTGCATATCTTCAAGGGAATGATCCTGAGAATACTGCACTCATGTATGAATGGCGAAGAGGGGGAAACTCGAATTGGCGTACTGCCCATACCCATACCGGGCTCGGAAGCTATACTGCAGGAGACCAAACCTTTGAGTTTAGGGCCGCAGACACGAATGGACTATCCTCTTCAATAGTTTCGACCATAGTCCAAGTTACGCTACCTCCTGAAATCACAATTGGAAACCGTTTTTTGATGCACAACGATGCTACGTTCACTGACTTGGAGACTGGATTGATGTGGGAGCATGTTCCGAGCAGTGGCCAAACTTCTTACAGACGATGCGTTTCCTATTGCGAAAATTCCAGGCAGGGGGGATACACTGACTGGAGAATGCCCTGGACAGGAGAATTAAGAGCATTGCGCCAAGCTCTCAGCACATTAACGGAGGATGAACGTGAGTCCGTTGTTTTTAATAATGACTTAAACTTATGGTCAAATGGGGCTCTCACTCGTTTTGGATCCGATGGAGCTGTGCTCGCACCTAACGGGAGGGAACCATCGCGACCACTATATCATATAAACTCTTTAGAATATAGACACGCATTGCAAAACATGTATCGCGAAGCTCAGGTATTGCCCGTGCGTGATCCTTAATGAAAAAGATAAAAGACAGGATGGGATAATAACAATGGTCAAGAAACATTCACCCGAGCATCAAAGGCTGGAGGATCTCGCAAGCGCTATTAAGGTAAAGGAAGAGCCTTCCCGTCCAATAGATACACCGCCTGCACCGCCGCGTGTTAGAAAAAACAGAGAAGAATTGGCAGCGCCTGCTCCGCGTAAACATAGTCGATTTTCGACAATAGCCTTAGTCGGGCTTGGATTGGCTGTTGGCGGTACAATGATCTATAACGCGTATCGATATTTTACGTCTGAACCTCGGCAGGGCTATCGTGTTGTTGAAATACAACAGAGCGATGATAGTGAACGGCCAAGTCCATCAGAATTAGAGGCCATTCCTGATGCACGTTTAGAAAATCGAACACGGGGTGAGGCAGTGCAGCCCTATATTCCGCCTCAACAACCCATTCAGCAATCTCCTCAGCCCACAATTGAGTCAGAACTGGCGCACATAGGAGAACGATTCACAGAGCAGATCTTTAATGAGCCACAGCGAACATCGCCATCTCAGCAAACTATTGATACTTCGACAGAACTTCCTCAGGAAATCACGAATTCGATCGGGATGCGCTTGAGATTGATTCCAGCGGGGAGTTTTATGATGGGAAACCTGTCAAATGACCCTCGCTACGATGATGAGCGACCAGCACACGCTGTAACATTCCGAGATCCATTCTATGTGGGCCAAACAGAAGTAACAGTAGCACAGTATAGCCGATTCGTCAATGCAACCGATCACGATGTACCCGAAAACAGGGGGAGCGTAGATTATTATGCTCCTTGGAGCGCCCAGCTTCAGCGACCCAATCGTCCAGTAATCTGTGTCTCGTGGGATGATGCTGTGACCTTCTGTCAATGGTTGACGCAGCAAGAGCGACGAGGAACATACAGCCTACCAAGTGAAGCCCAGTGGGAGTATGCTTGTCGGGCTGGGACAACAACTGTGTATAACACTGGAGCCATTCTGAACATCGATGAAGCGAACTTCGATCCTTTGGATAGAACATACGACAGGAACGCCGCCATGCGCTATCTACGCGACGTTGCAAGTTTCGCGCCGAACGCCTGGGGTCTTTTCGATATGCACGGTAACGTATGGGAGTGGTGTCAGGATCGGTATCATAGCAATTATGAGGGGGCACCTACTAATGGGAGTGTCTGGGAGTCCGGCTCCTCTGATATGCGACTTCTCCGTGGTGGTTCGTGGAATTATAGAAGTGAAGCATGCAGTTCTTCTAACCGTGATAATTACCTTTCCTTTGGCAAGAATGTGTACAATGGCTTCCGCGTGGTACTTACACCAGATAGGGAACATTTATTTATGGGACAACAGCAGTCAGTGCAGCCATACACGCCACCAACTCAACAATCGGTTCGATCTCAACCAGCTACCGATGCCGAAACAGGACTTCCTTTAGAAGTAACAAATTCCATTGGAATGCGACTTAAACTTATACCCTCTGGATCGTTTTTAATGGGAAGCAGGGAAAGTGATGCTAATCATCGGGAAGATGAACACCCCGCTCATAGAGTATCTTTGGATGCGTTTTACATGAGCGTTCATGAAGTAACCGTTTTCCAACTTAGGGAATTTATTGAAGCCGAAGGAATTAGTTTATCCGAAACAATAGATACAGCGTGGCTTATTCAACAGCAATACCCTGACCATCCTGTAGTTTTTGTCCCATGGAACATAAGCAGGCAGTTCTGTGTATGGCTATCTGAAATAGAGTCGGGAACATATAACCTCCCGACGGAAGCCCAGTGGGAATACGCATGTCGGGCAGGAACAACAACGCTTTATAATACTGGGAACTCCGTTAATAATAATCAAGCCAACATTCCTCTCCAAACTGCTCATTGGCCACATACGATAGAGGCAACACATCAGCATCTTAGGAGTGTTGGCAGGTATGAACCTAATGCTTGGGGGCTATATGATATGCATGGAAATGCTGCCGAGTGGTGCCTTGATTGGTACTCAACTAATTTTTATTCAACTCCAGATGCTACAAGGCAAAATCCAGTTTGTACACAACGTGAAGAATTACCCCCTGGAACACACGTTTATCGCGGTGGCTCTGTCTTTGGCGCTGCCAGATCAGCAGGAAGAACGTTTCCTCAAAGTGATGATGGCAACCTAGGTCTCGGCTTCCGCGTCGTGCGTACCTTAGAATAATGTAATCATGAATAGTTGAAAAATGAATAAGCGTCTTGAGGATCTCGCAAGCGATCTGGAAGTAGTCATTACTGGCTTAACTACCGAATCAGAAGGCAAAGGCCTCACGCATGAGAAGATTCGGGAAAAGATAAAACCACACATCGACAGGATCCAAGAATTGATGCAAGATAGGTTTGTTGAGTCTGGACATCTTGAAGCATTCCTAAAGAATGTGAATCGTCGTGTTATCTTACCGGGACATGACAAAGAAGGACATCCAATCGAGTATGTGATTGATTTTGATATCGAGGTCACGCCAAAGGGATATCTGGAGATTAAACCAGGTGCTCGGTTGCATTTTACAGAACAAGGGGGTGTCCTCTGCTATGGTGTCCTCAAAGCCGGCGATCCAGATGATGCTCGACCCATTACGTTCACTGCCGCAGATTCGGCGTGGAAAAATATCACCCTTGCAGGAAGTTTTGCGGACACGTCGTATATGCATCACTGTATCATTCGGAATGGGACGGGAAGATCCGTTGTGCCCGGCAGAACATGGTTTGCAGATTTAAACGAAGGGAAACCGATGGGCGGCGGCTTGCTCATTGTACGATCGAGCCCGCATATTCGCTACTGCACGTTTCAGTCAAACCGTGCACAAATCGGTTCGGACCTGTTTGTATTTGGGTCAAATGCAACTATTGAGCTGTGCAGGTTTGAAGGTGGAAATGAACGACCTTGGCAAATCAGGGATTCGCGTATCTCGCAAGCAAATAATGTGGTTAATAGCTACTATAGGCAATTAGAGTAAAACATGAAACGACATCAAAGACTTGAGGATCTTGCCGGAGAGATTAAAATATGTGAAGAGCGATCCCGCCCAGAAGATACGCCTCCTACACATACGCGTGCAAGAAAAAAAAGAGAAGCGCCGGCAGTGCCCTCCCCTCCTCATAAGTTTAGTCAATATGCACATAACGCTTTGTACGGATTAGGATTGGCAGTATGGGCCGTATTTGTGTATGCCACGACGAGCTACATTGTGGATGAAGTAAGACAGCAGAGTTATGTCGCTAGAGTTAGAAGTCTGGAAGAAAATAGGAGAATTATGGAAGAAAACAGGACTACCCGACCATATCACCCCCTTATTGGAAATAGAGATCTGGAGGAAACCAGACAACCCGATGTTCCACCACAACAACCTATTCAACAAACTCCTCAGCCCACGATTGAGTCAGAACTGGCTCACATAGGAGAACGATTCACAGAGCAGATCTTTAATGAGCCACAGCAGCAAGTTTCTCAGCAAACAATAGACAGCGCAGTGGATTTGCCTGAGGAAATCACAAATTCCATTGGGATGAGATTGAGATTAATACCTGCAGGGAGTTTTATGATGGGGAGTCCGTCGAATGAGCCGAACCGCAACAGCGACGAGGGACCTCGGCACACCGTAACGTTTAGCGAACCGTTCTACTTAGGGGTTCATGAGGTGACAGTCGAGCAGTACAGCCGTTTCGTTGAGGTGACAGGATACACCGAGCCCGATCATGTTCCATATCTTGATCACCCTACGTGGAGTGAACAGATACAACATCCAAGTCGCCCTGTCACGAATATTACGTGGGAGGATGCAGTTGCATTCTGCGCATGGTTGACAGAAACGGAGCATCAAGGGATTTATAGGCTTCCCTCGGAAGCGCAGTGGGAATATGCATGTCGTGCTGGAACAACGACTGCATTTAACACGGGGCGTTCATTGAACACAAACCAAGCCAACATCGACCCGGATGGACGCCGACATTATGATTGGATGTCTACACGTTTCGTGCGCGATGTGGGGAGTTTTGACCCAAACGCATGGGGCCTACACGATATGCATGGAAACGTACATGAGTGGTGCCAGGACCGTTATCACATTAACTACGAGGGCGCTCCCACTGATGGCAGTGCATGGGAGAGGGGTGGAGAGCACGAACGGGTTATCCGAGGCGGTTCATGGTACGGCGAACGTGAGTATAGCCGTTCAGCCTACCGCGGTGAGCCTCCTGGATGGATTGGCTTCAACTCTGGCTTCCGCGTCAGCCGCACAGCAGAAAAGGATGTGTGGACGATTATATCTGATTAGCACAAGTGCACAGGTATATTGTCGAATATAAGCATCAAATATGTGACAAAGAAATATGCAGGAAGGTAGCTCAGCATGGACATGGAGAGAGGTGAAGGACGGATTATATCCATACATAAAGAAGCTGAGCCGCTGGGATTTAAACCGCTAAGACTTTAAATCATCGCCCCTTCAAGGTTAGGAGTAGGTCATAGATACATCTCCTCAAGCTCATAAACAAGATATTTGATCATGTAGAGATGATTGCCGCTGTCCGCTCTTTGCAGTGCAGTGTAGTATCTTCTTCTGTTTTTGTGCTGGATATTCAAGGGGGGATATCCTGATTGCATCAAGATCATATTCAAGAGCAATCTGCCAATTCTCCCATTTCCATCAAAGAAGGGATGAA
>CAZHJH010000045.1:0-10710 GCA_964533475.1 uncultured Methanosarcinales archaeon | reverse complement strand
GCCGCTGCCGAGATCCGTGAAGATGACATACTCATGCTCTTCCTTCGCAAGCTCGTGCAGCACTTCAAGATTGAGCTGTTGGATGATGCTCAGCGCGTAGACTCGATGATCCTCCATAAGCGCCTTGATCATGAGTGAGACCGCGCAGATGCCGTCACAATCCAAATGGCTCACGACGCGGACGGTGGCTGTCTTCGGAATCTTCCGAAATTCATCCACGGCCTCTTTTACGAGATCCTTAAATTGCGCGTAGCTCATGCTCACTCGAGGAACATTTTGAGTCTTTCCGTGTCATACTTCCAATCGCGACCAAGCACTTCAGTGCGCTTATAGTACTTCACAAGCCGCTTGATTTTCGCTTCCGTAAGCTGCATGCCTCGCAGCGCAGTCATGTCCTGCTTGTTTCTCTCCATGTGCCCCTGGATGAGCGCCGCTTTCTTCAATAATGCCGTCATATCTTCAGGGAGTTTTGATTGCATATTATGCTGCACGAGAATCGTAGAGACACTTTTTCCAACGACCGCTTTTACGTCCGGAATTCCATACGCGTCTCTCATGAGGAGCCCGATTTTAGAAGGCGAGTTCCCTTCCTTCGCCAGCTTTGTTATTAACAGCTCAGCTTCTCTTGGCTGATACCTCACCCAGGATGACTTTGTTCTTTTTGCAGGCCGTGTTGACGCTGCCTGCCCGCGCTTACGCGAATGCATACGTGCCATGGTTTCACCTTTGTGTTAAACAAGTGGCGAGAATCCGTCGCCAGCATACCCAAGCCGTGACCAGGGTATCTCTTGATAGAGTGTTAGAATGAACGATCATTTATAAGGTTTACGAAAAAAAAAGAAAAAAATTACCAGTCGACGTTTTCGAGATCCTGCTCAACCGTGTCAAGATCGTCGTTCTGGAGCTCCTCATCAATCGCGTCGATTTCAGCAATGTCCGCCGCTACTTCATTCGCAACCTGCTCATTGGCTGCCTGATCGAGTGCTGGCGGTGTTGCTTGGGATTCTGCCTTTTGTCCGCATCCTGCTGCAACGATAGTGCCAAGAAGCAGTAGGGCAATCATTATTCTTTTCATAGTGTTCACCTCATGCTACTTCTATTTAAACGTTGCTGGTTGCGTTTGTTGTGTTGCCCTGTGTCTCGTTTCCGGGAATCTCGGTTTGGTTACCGGGTATTTCAGTCTGATTGCCCGGTATCGTAATGTTTCCCGGCGTTTGATTTCCCGGAGGCTGTGTCGTGTTCGTTGGAGGGATTGAACCGCCGGCCTGCTTAATGCCCCGGATGATCTCCATCAAAATCTGGTGAGCTTCCTTAACATTTTGATGTGCCTCTTTAAGCAACGCACGCGCTTCTTTGACAAGCGCCTTTGCTTGTTCAGGATCTGTCGCGTTCATTGCCTCTTTAAGCTTAGTATCCGCTTGGCGATAAAACTCTTTCGCCTCGTCAAGATTAGTGGAGAACGCATCGAGTTTTTCCTCAAGGTCATCAACATTAGCGCCCTTCGCTTCGAGTTCAGCTATTGCATTCGCAAGGCGCTCCTCTAAATGCTCGCTGCGCTGAATGATATTAAAGACGCGCAGATGCACTAAGCGGTACGCGTGGATTTTTGCTCGGTGATTTATTTTTCTCATATCATCCCGGATTTCTTTGGCCGCGTCTTTAAGCTCCCGCGTTGTGTTTGCAGCGCTAGCACTTGTAGAGGCGTTTTGAAGCCGCGTAATAGCCGCGTCAATCTCTGCAGTGATGCGCGCGATTTCCTCATCCGTGAGTTCCTCAGAGGACTGAACCCTGGCCTTCACTTTCATGAGCTGCTCAATTGCCATCGCTGCGCCGTTCTCAAGGAATCCTCTTACATTATCCTCAACCTTGTCCTTAAGCTCCTCACACTCATCGCTATCATCGTCGCGGCAATCTCTCAGTTGTGCGCGGGTTTCATTATACGTTCTGAGACGCTCGCGATACTCCTTCTGGGCTTCCGCGTATTGCTTGCGCGCTTCCTTAAAGTCCTCGCGCGCCGCTTTTATGCGTTCCGCAGTTATTTTTCGGGCCTCTTTAAGCTCCCGCGCGGGTTTTCCACGCTGATTGCTCATACCCGGATTATCATCACCGGTTTCATCCTCATCATCACTTGAATTGGTGCTGTCATCTCCGGAGTCATCATCTTCATCCTCATTTGAATCGTCATTAGAATCATCATCGTTCTCATCATCGTCTGATCCATCGCGGCCTTCGTCAGCCATAACGGATAGACTCACAATCATTATGGCAAGCAATGCCAATATCCACAGTTTCCTCATTGTGGTTTCCTCCGCCCATGCGGGCATGTACTCTTGTTTCTTCCATCGTTTATAAAGATGCTTTCGTTGGCTTTATGCGCGCACCCTTTATTATTCACGAAATCCTTTACGACGCTTTATTAACAACGAATTCGGGCATCGCAACATTTTTATAACCGTGGCCACAACACAGTTAAATCATGAAAAAAGGGGTCGTGGTGGTTCTGCTTATGCTGCTGATTCCATCAGTCCTAGGAGCGACGATTCATGGTGTTGTTTATGATCTTGACCTGGAGCAGATACCGGAAGTGATTATCACGGTGAATACAATCCCTGAGCAAACATATGTTTCAAAAGACGGTGCATATTCATTCACGCTTCCTCCCGGGAATTACACACTCAGAGCGCACGTCCTTGACAATGAAGAGCTCCGCGTTGAAGAGGAGATACACATTCAGGATGAAGGGGATTACTATGTGGATCTCATCGTGCTGCCTGATACAAGCCCGGAGGAGGAGATACTTGATGAGGATGTCACGGTTGAGGGAATTGATGAGGAGACCCAGACAACGAGCTATTGGATCCCCACGCTTTTGGGCATTGCAGTAATCGCAGGAATAATCGCCGTGGTCATAAGCGCACGAAGAATGCCCAAAAGAAAAACCGCGCTTGACCATGACCTTGCGGAGCAAATTCTTGCCTTGCTCAAAGACCAACAAGGGAGGACAACGCAGAAAGAGATGAGAAAGCACTTCCCAGTTTCAGAAGCGAAAATCAGCCTTGTGTTGAGCGAGCTTGAAGCGAAAGGAAAGATTGACAAGATCAAGAAGGGAAAAGGGAATATTATAGTTCTCAAAACTTAAGAGCGCCCAGCGTTTCGCTTATGCATTGAGCCTTTGTTTTTCCGGTCGTGTTGATTGTAATATGCTTTCGAGAATCCTTATCCATTAACAGTTCATACTGCAGAAAGAGTGAATAATCCGCTGTTTGACCGTTACTCCTATAGCGATTAACGAGTCTCTTTTTGGTTTCTGAGTCTGAGCATGCAACATGAACTAATTTCCATCTCTGTTTCACAGATTTAGCTAAATCGATCGCCGCATCTCTCTGTTTCTTGAAATACACAGACTCAAGCACGACGTGATCCCGTTTACGAATCTCAAGTTTGGCAAGCTTGTGCATAAGATCGTATACTTTGACAATTTCGCTGCGCGTCAGAAGAAATTTCCCGGGTGCATACAGTTTCTTTCTATAGATTTTTGGAACAACTGCATCAAATGTAATGCAAGGACAACGGAGCCGCTTCGCAACTCCTTTAGCCAGAGTTGATTTACCCGCTCCAATGTTGCCATAGAATATAATGAGCATGTCACCCATTCAAGAGCCAATCGTATATAATCATTTCTTCTTTGCGTGCATAATACGCGGCGAATCCGCAGAGCAGACCAACCGAAAGTCCAACAGAAAATATTGGATTAATCATTGCGGAAAACAGTACGAATATCGCTGCAATAACCGCCATCGCCGCTTCTGGATTTTTCTTCATGAATAACCGATTACGAGCAGATGATATTAACGTTTCGTCACATTATGAACATGGACGAAGTACCTCCCTGTGGAATGATCATACAGCGGCGGAACAGAAATCGCGAGTTCTCTCGGAGCATGATGCAAAATCACGCGAAGGTCAAAATCGCCCCGGTCAGGATGCTCGTCAAGCGACCTCCGATCCGGTGTGCATGCTACAACGCGCGCCGAATAGCGTACGAGATGTCCAAGGTACTCCCGGAGGAAATCATCTTTCACTGTCCGGCATAAATTTCTGGAGGACATGAGCGCAGGAGTGAGTATGCGTTTATTAGCATTTACATGGCAGCTTACCACTATACGCGATTTCCCTCACCAGTATATACAATCGTAACATTTATATAGTACTCATGTAATTAAGTCATTGGGGGAATATGGTTATACTATTCGATCAGTTTCATCTACCAGAAGATATTTACGAGATCATCTTCGCGACTCCTCAGCAAAAAATCGTCGCTAAAGTTCTGATCCAGGAGATGAAGAGCAACGGCGGAGAGGTTTCTAAGTCTATCATGAGTTGGGTCGCGACGCAGTTGCATGAAGGAAAATTAATCACGGCGATTGATGATCCCGCGTACAAAGGCAAGGAGATCAGGATCAGCTACAATAAAAGGCAGTTTTACGATCGCATTCTCACACCCATGAAGAGCATGGGATTAATTGATTATGATTTGTACAAGAAAACCTACAAGATTTCAACGCATTTCGGCCTGGAGCTTCAAAAGATAGGGTTTTTATGGGGGCAAGAAGCTAAGAAACCAGCGTTGCCCGTGCGCACGCGCATCAAAAAGCCGGAAGAGATGAAGTAAGTCTGTTTCATAAGTTTATTATAACGAATTGATTTCTCATCATCATGGCAGCGAATCTCAAATCCCTAATTCAACAGGGCAAGGTTGTGGTAGCTCGGCTTCCGAAAAAGAACAATATTGAGGTTGGGGAGCTTGATGCTCTTGCTGCATATACCGTGCCTCTTATCGCACATGATTACGGAGCGCTCACTCCATTGATGTGGAACACGGTGTATGAGATGTTAGGTGTTCCGCTCAGAAATATTATGGTTGTTGCCTCTTCTGAATCACTTGAGGAAGTGCTCGGCATTTTGAAAAATGATCCTAAATATCTTGGAGGAGGAGTTGGCGTTGGATTGAAGGAAAAAGTGATTCCGCATCTTGACGCAGTGCATCCAGAAGACCTTAACGCAGTGAACATCATTGTCAAGGAGGGAGGAATGCTCATTGGCTACAACACAGACGCGCAAGGACTGTATCAAAGCTTACAGGATGCGCTTGCCGAAGTTAGAAAAACTGTGAAGGAAAGCACGGTCGTTCTCTATGGCGCTGGGGGCGTTGCAAAAGAATTCGCGCGGCTGCTCGCCAGAAATGACGTTGGCACACTGCGGATTGTGAACAGGACGGTGAGCAAAGCGGTCAGGCTTGCGCATGAGCTTAACACCGAGTATGAAAAAGATGTCGCAATTGGCGTTGGAGAGGATTTGAGCAGAGGCGTTGTGTTGAATTCATATATTCCCGTTGATGCACTCGTGAACACCACTGACAAAGGAAGTGATGGGCCGCTTGAGCACGTTGCGATGTACGCGGCGGCGGACGACCACAATGAGAGCCACTCCCGAGCACTCCTTAGATACCTGCGTGATTTACGGCCTGATGTCGTTATTGTTGACATTGTGTTGCCAAAAAAAGGTGATTCTGTATCGTTGCGGTTAGCGCGTGCAGAAGGCATTGAGCATCTTGTTGATGGAAAACCAATGGTTGTGAATCAGGCAGCGCCTGCGTATTGCAAGATTCAGAAAGCGTATCCTCAATTCCATGGGGGGCAAAAAAGTGAACGGGAAATTCTCGGGATCATGCGTGGAGCTGTTCAAAGAGCATAAGGCTCAGGAAAATTTCTTTACCCCACCACCACCACTAAAATCTTCTTCAGCAACTCCGGCACTTCCGGGTATAACCTCGGAATCATGACATTCGAATGCAAATCAGAGTTCAAAACATCCGTGCACGTTCCTCTAATTTCATAATTCACAGCTCCCTCCCAGTATGCACTTTCGGTCGTCACGATGCCGTCTCCGGTGGTATTCCCCATGACGCAGCCGGTGCTCCTAATTGCATAGAGCTTCATGGGAGGCAGTGGCTTTGCGTTAAGGCGATTCAAAAAAACGCTTCCCTCCGTCATGTCGTCGCATTCTTTGGAAGATCCTAAAAACGTGCACGCCTGAGCAACTTTTGTTGAGATGCCATGATGGGGCGCGTTGATCGTGATAAGCGTAGCAACACTCCCTGAGCCAAACGTATCCATGTACGACCGCGCAACCAGGCCGCCCATTGAATGCGCCACGATGATCACCTTGTCCGAACCCGTGCGGTATTTCAAAAACTCAATGATCTCGTGCAGGCGCAGCGCGTAATTCTCAATGCGCTCTGATTGCTGCACATGAAGCTGATAGGGGCCGAGATCATAATCACGGATGTAATAATAACTGGCGCGGACAGTTACGGGTTTTCCAGACCTGCCCCATTCTCCAAATTCAAGCGTACTCGGATCCGCGGTAACATCCAGAATTCCTGCGTTGATATACCCTGACTCTTCAAGAGCCTGCTGGATCTCGGCAACATACGCCAGGGTATATTCTGGATTGTTCGCATCATTAAAGCTGTGCCCGTGCAAAAACAGCACGGGATACGCAGCGCAACCGCTGCAACAGTTCCGGCATTCCCCGAAAGCGCAGCAAGTAGGTTCAGGAATTGAAAGATTGACGAAGGGAAGTTCAGATGCGGGAACATCGAGTGATATGTTTACCGGAATGGGTATAGGGGATTTGCTGAGCGCTGCTAATGCAACAGGCATGCTTGAAGTTGTGTTGCTGCAATATTTGACGGTAAAAGCGGCCGCATCCGTCTCTACAACAACATTCGATGAATTAAGAAGCAGGATGAGACTTTCATTCAGATAGCTTTGATTTAGAGTGGCAACAAGCGCACTCTGATTCGCAAGCGCATGACAGTCAAACGCGGAAAATGGATTAACCTGAATACCTGCAAATGTGAGCTGGGTTGCGGTCAACCGCTGAAGCCAATATCCCGCATCCATAAGCTCGCTGAAGGAAGCGATATTAGCGGTGAGGGGCTCATCCGCGTGTGTTAATAGTTCTGCGAGTCGCGCCTCCGCATGGATGTTTTTTGCAATCAAGTCAATATCGAGCACTTCTTGTGCCACAGAGTTTGCCTGCGCGAGGGAAATGTTATTGTAAGGTGTTGTGTGATTGCTATACCAACGAGCTGCTTGCAACAGTTCCGGTGTTTTTTTCAGAATGTTGGTCAACATCGCTCGGTTATCATTAATTTGGCGCAGCAGAAATAGCGTTGAATTCGTGTGAGTCTCATATTCCTGAGGATCTATGGGTTCAGCCGCACTCACTTTTTCGAGTGCTGCAGTATAATTCTCCGCGTTCCACACCTCAATCGCTGCATCAAAAAAATGCCGTTTGATAGAGAGATCCTCCTCGAGCCATTGCTGCTGTACAACAAGGTTCTGGCCGTCGAGATTATTTTTGGGAATTCTTGCAACAAGATCACTGCTTGCATTGAGCGAATATGAAGCCCTTCCTATGCTGTCGGACCAGGCCTGGAGTATGGGAAACACTGCTGATTGCGCGGCCTGCTCCTCATCTGTAAGGTCATAATTAACGGTGATCAGAGCAGTGTGATAGCGGGGGTATCCTGTACTGGGACAGATGAAACTCCGAAGATTCTTGCAGACAAGATTGAAACTGAAAAGAAACTGACCCGATCCATGACCTGGAGCGGGGAATCTAAATCTTTCTAAAATTTCTTCATTGTGAGTCAGGCTGCGCGTGGTATTATATAGCATCTCACCCGTGCCAATATCTTTGAGCGTGATCGTGCATATACTCTCACACTCGCCGAAGTTTCTATTTTGGATCCTAAATGTGACATTGGCCGCATCTTTGTTTGTAATGTGAACGCTTGCATCTAAAGGTGCGATGTCTATCTGGAGCTCATCATGCAGGAGAAATTTGATGCGCAGGCTGAGCACAAAGCTGAGAACGAGCACCGCGAGTACGACAAGCAAAACGATAAGCATCGTTCTCGGCTGTATGACCCGCTTCTCACCCTCTTTTTTTGCCATACCCGTACATTCATGAAAGAGGTATTTATATGTTTAGGAACAAAGGCTTAGCTAACCTTGTGACATGTGTTAAAAACCTCCCAGACATCGAAAACACGGTTTATACGCTCGCTTATAAAGATTTTCGCAGTATTTAAAAGCAGACTTCCACTTTCAGCGTGCGATGCAGCAAGTTACCCTTGACCAATCGATCGGGCTTGAAGGAATCAATGTGTTTAATGGCAGAAATAATATAGTACGATTTCATGCTGCGCCCCAAAACACGGGCAGAGTCTTTGTCGTTCATGGGAACATGATTCCCGCTGACCTTGAGCATGCAATTCATTACCGCTGGCTCGGAGCAAGCACCGTCGCGCTTGAAGGAACGAGGCATCGCGCGGTAATAGTTGAACATACGCTCTCGGCATTATATGCGCTTGGAATCAGCAATGTTTACATTGAGCTCAGTGATGGAGTATGCCCGCGATTTCCAAGAAGTGTGAGCAAAATCGTTGATGGGCTGGCAGGACATCGTGTATCCCAGGACGAACTGCAACATGAAGTCACGCTCAATCCCGGTGCAACGAACGGACAAAGGACTATTGAGGATGCTGAACGGGGAGATAGAATTGAGCTCTGGCCCATCGCAGGAAGCCAAATTTGGTATGATGCGTATTACCCCCACAAAGCAATTGGAGAACAGCAACTCGAAGTTGAACTCACGGAAACTGCTTACAAGCGGCACGTCATGAATGCCCGCGCACCATTTTTTGTGCCGTTTGGAATGCGCTGGCTGCTTGATACAACATCACACATACACGGAATCCGGGATGACAACGCCCTGCTCATTGGAAGGCGAAGTGACGTGTATCCCTTGAACAAAGGAAACGGCAGATACCCCCATGAGTTTGTCCGCCATAAAGTTCTTGATTTCATAGGAGAGCTCGCGCTTACGAATCAGAATTATGTCAATGTTCTCTTTCGGTGCCAGAGGACAGGGCATGGATTTGACCTCGACGCAATGCGAGAGTTTATAACGCGAGGAGTGTTTGTCCCCTACGCGGAAAAGAAAGAGCATGTTGCATAGCAAGGTATATATGCTTTCCCGATTCTCTTTGGATTCATGACAGATCCACGCTGCCCGTATTTTGGCACGTGCGGAGGCTGCACGTCTCAGCATGTTGCGTATGAGCAGCAGGTCGAGCATAAGCGGCTAGCATTGCAGAAAGCAACTGGAATGGAGGATATACCGGTCTTTACTGGTGATCTCTATGCATATAGAAACCGGATGGACTTTGTGTTTCATCCCAGCGGAGTAGGATTGCGTAGAAAAGGGCAGTGGTGGAGCATTGTGGATGTTCACCAGTGCTCCATCTCTAATCCTGAGCTCAACAAACTACTCGAGGAAGTGCGAGCGAGTTTTAAGGATGTTGAAGCGTTTGACGTCAAGAAAAAAACAGGAACGTACAGATACGCCGTGATCCGAACGCCCCAGCATGATTCCAGCATATCCTTTGTTCTTAATGAGGATGCTCCCAAAAAGCAGGACGCGATCGAACGCATAAGGGAATTTGCTGTTCAAAGCGCCGCTAAGAATATTGTGGTGGCATACGTTCCTTCAGAGACAGACAGCAGCGTATCAGATGAGTTTTTCATAGTAAAGGGTGATGCTTTCCTGACAGAGACCATCCTGGGAAAGCAGTTCGTGTACAGCATTCAAGGTTTTTTTCAGAATAACTCAGAGTTATTGCAGAAGATGCACGCCTATGTGCAAAAACTTTTACAGGAGTACAAGACACACGATGCGACGCTGCTCGACTTGTACGGCGGCGTTGGCACGTTTGGAATCTTGAATGCGGCTTTTTTTCAAAAGGTTATTGTTGTCGAGAGTGTCCAGTCGTGCATTGACGCATGCAATGAAAACATTTCCCTCAATTCGGCATCAAATGTGACAGGAATTTGCTTGGACGCGATGCAGCTGAAAAAGCTGGAGCTGCCTTCACCTCTTTTTGTCATCACGGATCCGCCGCGCTCAGGAATGCATCCCAAGACAATTCAGCGGTTACGTGAGCTGCAGCCGGAAGTGATTATTTACATCTCGTGCAACATGGAGCAGCTCGCGAAAGACATTCCAAAGTTTCCGCAGTATACTGTAAAGAGCGCGGCTTTGTTAGACTTTTTTCCGCATACGCCGCATAGTGAGGTGGTGGTTGAATTAGTGAAAAAATAGGAACAAGTTGATAACATATGAAAAAAAGTGTTACCAGATTATACCCATTCCAGAATTCTTGATGGTGAATGATAGCTCATATCACCCTGCATGCGCAACTTGAATATCCGTTGATGATAGTCATAGTATTTCTTTTTTGTTCCATGCTTGCTCGCAATTGCCATATAGTTGTTCCAAGCCAACTTATAGTCGGCAGTTGTTTTCCCACATTGACGCCGTTTTCCTGTTTTCAAATAGGCATCAATATCCTCAAAAATCCAGGGATTGCCGACGGCTGCGCGGGCGATCATGACCGCGCTGCATCCTACATCCAGCATTCGCTTCGCACTTGGCCCGTCAACGACTAATCCATTTCCGACAATGGGAATTTTTGTTTTAGCAATAATCTCTTGTAACGCATTCCAGTCTATGGAAGCTGCAGAAGGATCCGCAGCGGTTTTAGCGTGCACCGTCACATAATCCAAGCCAATTTCA
>CAZHJH010000044.1:0-10759 GCA_964533475.1 uncultured Methanosarcinales archaeon | reverse complement strand
TGCTGCCAGTATTACCGCAAGCACTCCGGCGATGATAAACGTTTTCAATGTGGCTATAGGCAGCTTCTTGTGCTTATACACTTCCCAGAGGAGCATGAGTGCCATGAAAATCCCTAAAAATACAAATTCCGGAATGTGCGCAACAGCCGTAGCTCCCAAAAGCAAGCCTAACAACACCCAAGAATGTTTCACATCACGCTTAGAGAGCATCCAAAACGCGGCGAGCATGAAGAAAACACCAGCGATGAACAGCCAATATCCCCATTTAAGCGCGATCAATGACTTCCCTCCAAGCATAAGGAGCGTAACAGGCAGCGCGAGAAGGGCAACAGAGGTGCTATGCACTCTAATAATACAATACATGACAAGGGCGCCGAGCAGCAAAAGGAAAACTGCAGTAAAAAGCACGGTATCATACGTTTCAATACCTGTCATGATGGATACGGGGGCTGCTATCTGAAAGAGGATAGGGGGATGCGCGTCATACACGTTATCATAACCCCCGACCTCATACGGGGGCGTGTACTTCACCCTACCCTGTTCTTTCATATATTCCGTTACGGATTGATGAAAAAACGCATCAGAAGCGCCGTAGCCATACGGGAAATCATGGCGTATAGTGTGAGCCCAGGGGGAGCCTATACCTGTGTAGAGGAAAAGCAAACAAAAGAGCGTAAGCAATGCCGTTTCAGCATAATCCACTCTAAAATTTGCCACAGTCCTTTCTATGCACTGCCTTTTTTAAGTCTTTCGTATCATTTGCTGAAGTAAGTATCACACTTAGTATGTGTTATAACGCAATAATCCTTTTAAAGCAACACAGCTCACCTTGACCTCCCCATGTCAACAAAAAAACTTCCCCGTGCATCGAAACTAGCCAGAAAGCTCTTGGATAATGGAGATGAACACAGGACAGAATATCACGGTAGGGAGTCCGCATGGGATGCTCTCAGGCGAGGAGAAATCACCGCATTTGAGAAATTTGGCGAAGCATATTTTATGTCTCTTTTTAATAAATGGGTTCGGCAGCGGGCGAACTTTATCGAAACAGCGCTGCGCCGGGCCCACTATCGCCCTATTGAAGAAATTATGCAGGATCAGCCAGAAATGGCAATGCAGAATGAGTGCGCAACACAGCTTAAGAAGGGACAAAAATATTTCATTCAACTCCACGATTCCATGATTATCGCCGTGCAGGTTGGAAAAAAGCCGATTGATCAGGGAGCCCATATCATAGGAGCACATATTGATAGTCCCGGCATAGTCGGAAGGATACGAGGGCTCTCCCAAAATTACAATTTGGCAATGATTGACTGCACAGTCCGAGGCGGAGTTGATCCCAAAGAGTTTTTTAACACACCCATGTCTATGTTCTTTCACGGTGTCGTGCGTAGCGCACGCGGCCAGGATGTTTCCATAGAAGCAATCCTGGGTGAACAACAAGGAGAACCCCATTTTTACTTTCCTGAAGGCAGCGAGCACCTTAATGAGGGAAACATCCCAACTATAGAACAACTCCATGCGGTTTTAGCAAACAGGCCTTATCCCCAACGATTTGACACAGACAAGCGAATTCTTTTGAATGCCATTTATGAGCTCAATAAGAGATTCCGCATTACAGAGAGCGCACTCACGAAAGCCGAGCTCTGGTTTTTGCCCTCGCAAGCACCTGTTTGGGTGGGCACCGATTTTTCTATGATCTCCGCGTATGGTCAAGACAACTGGGCGTCCGTATTTGCGTTGCTTTACGGGTTCTTAAGCGCCAAGCAGCCGGAATATACAAAGATTGCCGTGTTCTATGATAAGGAAGAAATCGGAGATACTGGACGTGGCAGTTTAGGAACAAAGTTTATCGATGATATCGTATTGCCATCACTAGCAAACCTTGTTGGCAAAGAACTTGGGGATCAATGGAAGATGACGCGTAATAGCTGGAGCGCCTTTATTGATGTCACCGAGCCCATACAACCCTACACGCCGCAAAAACACGATCCGCGGGATTCTGCGTATTTAGGATCCGGGGTCACCATACTGCCAACTTCAGGAGATGTAGGGAACCTGTGGGGGTATGAGAGTTCCCCAGAATTCCGTCACGCAATCTCCAAATTATTCAAAGAGAAAAGAATTCCCCATCAGTTCGCAATCATGGGACGTCATGATAACACTGCCGGTGGAAATTCCGCCGAGTTTCATCTTTCCATGGCTGAAGGAATAGACTTATCCGTTCCCTTGCTTGGTATGCACAGAACAAATGAACTCACGTCCATGGTAGATCTCTGGTATTTATTTAAGGCAGTAAATGCATTCTATATGGTTACGAGCCACGACGCATATCTGCCCAAGATACGGGCTTAATAGAAGCATTTAAAAACAGCATTCTCCTTTCATTTGGTTATGGACCTTAGCGTACTTGTTCCGGCATATAATGAAGAACAAGCGATTCTGCAAACGCTTAAACAGATCCATGAAGTGCTCAAGCGCACGCCTTTGAAGTATGAAATTATCGTCATTGATGACGGCAGTACGGATCATACGAAGGACATTCTGCAAAAGCGAACGAAGGGCGTAAGAATTATCAAAAACCCTTACAATCTTGGCTATGGTGCGTCGCTCAAAAAAGGGCTCGAAGCTGCGCGAGGCGAGTATATTCTCATTACAGACGCGGATGGCACGTATCCGATCAAAGAAATTCCCGGGCTCATCGCGTATATGTATGATTACGATATGGTAGTGGGCGCGCGCGTAAAAAACCCGTACATACCGTTGCTGAGAAGGCCCGCGAAATGGATTCTCACGACACTCGCGGGCATCCTCGCAGGAAGACACATTCCCGATATTAATTCAGGGCTTAGAATATTCAAAAAAGGATTAGCAATGCGGTTCATGCACCTTTATCCGAATGGTTTTTCATTCACGACCACTATCACATTATCATTTTTTACTCATGGATACACCGTTAAATATGTACCCGTGCATTATTTTAAACGCAAGGGGAGCTCAAGCATCCGGCCGATTAGGGATTTTATAGGATTCACGATGCTCATTGTCCGCATTACCACATACTTCGAGCCGCTCAAATTCTTCCTGTTTCCCGGAATCTTATTAATGCTCGCTGGCTTTCTTTATGGAGTGTATCAGTTTATCGTGATAGACAACCTGGCAGACCTTGCGGTAACATTATTCTTAACAGGATTGCAGATCTGTTTCTTAGGATTAGTTGCGGATCTTATCGTGAAGCGACGCGGGTAACGTGCATAGTCCATCCAACACTGCCCAATACACTTTCTACAAGAAGATCAGCCAGGAGAGAAAGTACTACGATAATTCCAGCAGGCTCTTTCGCAACGAGTGCATACGTGATGAGAAGAAAGCCAAAGCTCGCTTCCCGAGTACCAATGCCTCCAGGAAGTCCTGAGAGGTTTCCCACAAGCGAGGAAACCGCGAAGATCATGAACATAAGCCACATGGGAATGTCAATCCCAAGTGCCTTCGCAACAACCCAGGGCACACTCAAAATCAGAAAGCGGATGAGCGTTGAATAGGCAAGATAAAGCAGCCATTGCATGTGTCCGATTTTCACGAGGTGCTCCTTAAACCATTGATCTTCGAGCAGGTTTCTCCCAACGAAAAAATTCAAGAGCTTTTCAAATTTCCAGAGCACAATCATTGCGGCAATAATAATTATAACCATGCCTAACCATGCCTGCACATAGTTGCCGAATGCAAAGATTCCAAATGCCGCGACAATACTCAGTGTGACCATGTCAGCAAGTTTCTCGAGTATGAACACAAAACTCAAGGTTTTTTTATCGCCCCTTAGCAACGCCACTTTGCTCAATTCTCCGAGCTTCCCGGGGGTCACACGCCCAATAATCGGAGCGATCATATGCGCAAGGATCATGCTCTTTAGACTGCAATGAACGCTCAGTTCCTGCGCAAGCGCATAAAACCTGAGCGCTTTGAGAGCATGAATGCACACGACAATGCCGCATGCTATGAGAAAAAACTCAATGCGCAACCCTTTCAGCAAAGATAAGGATGCAAAGACATCAAACCACGCAAGGACAGCTATCAAAAAACCTATTCCAACTGCATACTTGACAATGTTAAGCAGCGTTTTTTGCATGTTTTATTCTCCAATAGACTATACAGGCGGCAAGAATCAGTGAAATGATTGAAATCCAAACGCCAATGCGAACACTCTTTGGTGAATATGTGAACGTTACTGCGTCATACTCCTTGTCAAGATATACAGCCGAGATCACTCCATCTGCCCGCCGGATATCAAGCTTTTCACTTTCAGCGGATGCGATCCAGCCAGGGTATAATGAATATGTCTCGCTGAGCACCAGATAATTGCCTTTCGCTTCTGGCAGCGTAAATGTTTTTTCTTCAAAGTTTTTCTGAACAATTGCGGTGTCCTCAATAGGGGTGAATGAAGCGTTTACGAGCGTACTCATGAGCGCCTGAATTTGTTCGTCCGAGATGCTTTGCTCACTAGCGGTCACATCCGGTAGGATAATGCCCCCCTGATCCTTATATTGCTGCAGCGCAAAGAGATCTCCCTGAGCAAATGAGCCTCTTCCCAAAACAATCACAGTATACTGCCGCAATTCCTCAAGATCGTATTCTGAGAGCTTCTCCCTGCCGAGGATAATGACCGCTTGCCGAGGATCAATCAAAAAAAGCAATCCATACATCAAATTCTTCGCGGAGCCTTGCTCTGTAACTTCTCCATGCCCCCCGACAACGAGGATGCTTTGATCAACGAGATACGCGCGGGGCATGACCTCTTTATTTTCATAGAGGTAGGGACCGTATCCTTTAGCGAGTTCTGGAATCGTGGGGAAGCAAATGTCGCATTTTGGAAATTCCTTAACGAGCTCCAGGCCAGAGATATTGAGGGATTGGGTTGAGGTTATGTATTTTGTGTTGAGGATACCCCAAAGCTTTCCAGGATTCTGCCAGGATAACGCTAGATATTCGTTAAAGTATTCAAGATTCCAGACGGACTCATACGCGTAGATCGTCTCAATCCCTAATGGAACCGTGTAAAACTCTGTTCCCCAGTCAATGCCTTTTGTTTCATAGACGTGCGCCCTAAAAGCTCCCGGCTGCTGCGCGATATAGTTCATGACCGCATTGCTTTTTACCATCTCATCGATATTACCATAAGCGAAACGGCCATTCGGATCAAAGCGTGTAGATCCTACTCCGAATATCAAGAGGTCAATGATTAAGAGGGCAATGATTTCAGCGTGAATCCAAGGCACTTTTTTTTCTTTTATATTGATTTTATTCCGTATCCATCTCGAAAACGACACGAATCCATATCCTGCAAGGAGGGCTCCAGAGAATACAAAGAGCACTAATCCGCGGTTCGCATACCTCATGCCTTCCCATCCCGGATACAATTTCCAAACAAGGTATTGGACGAATGTGTCCATGGAAATGAGTAGCGCGACTAGAGCCAAAGCTCCAAGGTACAGCACATACCGGTTTCTCCAGTACGCAAACGCAAAGATGGAGAGGATAAGTGCAACAATGCCAATTTTACTATTGAGCGACTGAGGATTTCCAAAACCCTGAAATGAACTCTCAATAACCGCATTCCAAATTCCGGATAAGGGCATGCTTCTTCCCGAGCTTTCCTCATATGAGAATTGCCGGCTGCTCAGCTTAGACTCTTCCTGTACAGGAAGGATTTTGATGGCAGCAATGCCAAACGTGAAGAGATAGGCAACACATCCTACGATGAGTACCTTGACAAGTCGCTTTTTGAAATCTTTGCCAAGAAGATGAGTGAATAAAAGCAAGTTTACCGCAATTGTTGTATAGAGGAAAATGATTCCAGTCCCCGCATGAATCTGCAGCGCCATAAAAAATCCGGCGAGGATGCTCCAAGTTATGAAATCGCTTTTCAATGCGCGGAGAACACAGAGAAGCACTAACGGCAGCAAGGGATACGCGTACGCATACGGAACCCAGCCCCAATGAAAAACAGATACAAGAATGTAGCCATTAAACATATAAATGAACGCAGCGATAAACGCGCCCTCAGCGTTTTTTATGAGGTAGGACGCGAGAAGAAACATCGTGATCCCTGAAAGGATGAGTCCAATCACGAGGCTGATTTTCAATGCAGCAAGCGGCGTGAGAAGCAGCAACAATGGTCCAAGAAGATAATTGAAGCCGAGCGCATTTGCTTTACCATAATAAGGCATGCCAGAAAAGCCGTAGGGATTCCACAATGGCAAAAAATTACCGTATTCTGTGATGGATTCCTTTAATAATTCTGCATGAGAAAGATAAAACAGCACCAAATCTCCTGAGAATTGATCTCCGGGCAGGAACACATATTGATGTAAAAACACTATCGCGATTACGGCAAGCGCAACGCAGTACCAAATCCCTTTACGATCGGAAAAACCCACGTTGCAATGTGCTTACACTGGGTATTTAAGCTTTATGTCTTTCCAAACAACGTCCAACTAATTCTATTTACCGGAGTCAATGTCGCGTTTTTTAAACCAGAGCGCTTAATCCACCCTTCAAGGTCTTTCTTCGTATAATACGCTGCAAGCGGCGCATTGAGCTTGTCAAACACATTCATCCAATGATGCTTAAAGCCAAACCTTGAGAACTGAACGAAATAGTCGTTATATGGGACATGTTTCATCACCCGGCGCACTCCAGGGAGAGTATTCAACGGCCGATAAATGAGCTTTGTTGAAACATAATAAGGAAGCGTCACGAGATAACTCACGCCATTGAGCACTCTCAGATTCATATGTCTCGTCATCAATTTTCGAATAGGCTCAACGCCATACACGATAAATCCATTATGCTCTTTGCCATACACCCAAACAGAGACAGCTCCGTTTTTTCTGACTTTTTTCAAGACTTCACGAAATCCCTGCTCAGGATCGGGAAGATGATGAATGACTCCAATGCTATATGCGTAATCGAATGTGCGATCACGGAATGGAAGATGATAAATGTCCGCCTGTACAATCCCAACATTGCCCATGTTTTTTGTCGTATGGTGCGCCGTCTCAACAGCGTCACTCAGGTCAATACCAATAACACGCGCGCCGAATTTTGCGGAAAAATACGCATGCCTGCCCGTGCCGCAGCCCGCATCCAGGATGAGCTTTCCGCGGAAAAAAGAGCGCTGCACAGGCGCAATCCATCGCAGAAATTGTTCCTCGCTTTCCTTAATCAAATTCGTAAAGTATGTCCACTGATAGCCCCAGACCTCGGCGGTGCGTTTTTTTATTCTTTCCCCTTCGACATGCCTACGTGCCGGAAACTCCTTTTTATAAATACGAAAAAAAGCAGCGTGCCGCTTCATGACGGAAGCCATCAATGCATCCGGAAGCATCCTTGGGATTCCCTGAATAATCGGGTAATAGCGCTTACACACCACGCATGAAAACTTTCCCGAGAGGATTTCCGTTTGTTCTTTCCTTAACACACGCAACGCGAGATTTTTTGCGCAATACGGGCACACCATGTAATCAGAAACCCATGCTTTCATGCTATGCTCCTCAAAGGATTAATTTTTTCCTGATGAATATATGTGTGCAGCCACACCTCAAACGTCAGCAGACTCCACAGCTGGCGCGCATAAAAAATGCTTGAGTTCTTATAGCCCTTCCAGACTTTGTCCAAGTAGTCTGGACTGAAAAACCCTTCACGCTGAAGGGCTTCCCTCGAGAGAATCTGCTTCGTGATTTCCCCGAGCTCCGTGTTGAACCAATGCTGTGTTGGCACAAAAAAACGCTCTTTCTTGCGCAATCGTGTCTGATCAGGGATGATGCCGTGCATTGCCTCCCTCAGGATATATTTATCCTTTAATCCCTTAAGTTTCAGCTCAGGAGGCATTTTTGATCCGAGTTCCACAATGCGGTAATCCAAAAACGGCACTCTCGCCTCAACGCCAAACGCCATCGTCATCTTATCCATTTTCATGAGCAAGTCTTCAGGAAGCAATGTTTCTGACTCTAACTGCAACAGGTTATTTATGAGATGCTTACCGGAAAAATATTCCCGGGACAACTGTTTTTTAAGCTGCACTTCCTCATTCAGATACTGATACGCCGTCGTAAACAGCGCATGCTGTTCATCCTCATCAAATATCGCGACGAGGCAGAGATACTGAGACGCGTAATCATTCGCTGCGATAAACTTCTTAAAACGCCCGATGCCTTTTTTTCCAAGACCGGAGGCGTATTTGAATATTTTGTTCAAAAGGGGGGTGGGAATGACATTAACAACATGGCTTGAAGTCGAGCGAACCACACGAGGGATCTTCCTTGCGTACGTCTGATGCAATATCATCATCTTGTACTGCTCATACCCCGCAAAGATTTCGTCCGAGCCTTCTCCCGTCAGAACGACCGTGCAGTGCTTTTTTGTTTCCCTCGCAAGACAATACGTAGGAATCACCGTAGAATCACACATGGGCTCATCAAGATGCCAGACAATCTCAGGAAGAAGTCTATAACTCGAAGGATCGACAATCACCTCATGATGTTTCGTGCCAAAATGCCTGGACAAGAAGCGGGCCCTCGCAAGCTCATCCTGATGATTCTCAATACCAAAACCGACAGAAAACGTCTCCACAGGATGATCGACAACCTCATCCATTAACGCGAGCATCGTTCCGGAATCCACACCGCCGGAAAGGTATAATCCAAGGGGAACATCGCTCATAAGCCTTTTCTGAACGCTATCCTCAAGCAATGAGATCAGCTCCTTCTTATAATAGGCCTCACTCTCCCGCTGAGGATTCATAGTAATCCTCCAATACCTTGTTTTTTGGAGCCTTCCCTCATGCCAGATAAGGAAGTGCCCGGGAAGAAGCTTGAAAATACCCTGGAACAGTGTTTCTTCCGTTGTGTTGCATCGAAACGTGAGGTAATCATGCAGCGCAGCGGGATTTACCCTCCGCGGTATCCCTTCATATTTGAACAGCGCCTTGATCTCTGAGGCAAAGAGAATCCTCCCCTTGCTGAACGTGTAGTACAATGGTTTTATGCCGAGGCGATCCCTCGCCAAGAACAGCTTTTTCTGCTTCACATCCCAGATCGCAAACGCAAACATTCCATTGAACTTCTGGATACACTGCTCCCCATACTCTTCATACGCGTGAACAATCACTTCCGAATCCGTATGCGAGAAAAAACGATGGCCTTTCGCCTCAAGGTCATGCTTCAAGTGGAGAAAATTGTAGATCTCCCCATTATACACAAGCCATAGGGTCTTGTCCTCGTTATGGATTGGCTGCTTACCCGCTTCTGAAAGATCAATAATGCTCAGGCGCTGATGGCCCAAGCTTGCGTGACGATCAGTATATACTCCCGACTGATCAGGGCCACGGTGCGCTAAGCACGCGCTCATCTCCTGAATGAGCCTTCTATCTTCCCAGCTTAAACCACAGATTCCGCACATCGCTTACAAGATCTCCTTGATGTTATAGGGTTTCTCGTCCGCCTTCGCATAATATGTACGAACGAGGATTTCTCCAATGAATCCGAGCACAATAAATTGCACTCCAAGGATAACGAGCAATACAGAGAGGAGGAGAAGTGGCCCAACGCTGAGCACGGTGCGCTTCAGGATCACATAATAATAGAAGAGGTTAAAGAACGCGAGCAGAAATCCCGTGATAATCGTAATGATCCCCATCACGCCAAAGAAATGCAGCGGCCTTGTCGAGTATGTGCCCCAAAACTTGATGTAAATGAGATCCAGAAGCCCTTTTGCGATTCTCGTGATCCCATACTTTGTCTTTCCGTATCTTCTTGGGCGATGATTCACCTTGACCTCAGCAACTTTGAATCCGTTCAGCTCAATAATTGCAGGAATATAGCGATGCATTTCTCCGTAGAGCTGCAAGTTTTTCACAGCATCCTTTCTGTATGCCTTCAGCGAGCATCCTGAATCATGAATACTGTCTTTGATGATAATCTTCCGCATGATGTCTGCGATCCTCGAAGCGAGTTTCTTCCCTAACCCATCCCGACGCTTCCAGCGCCAACCACACACGCAATCATACCCCTGCTCAAGTTTCGTAAGGAGATTTGGAATGTCAGCGGGATCATTTTGTAAGTCTGCATCGAGCGACACAATAATATCCCCATTGGCCTGCGCGAATCCTGCCTGCATCGCAGCAGTCTGGCCATAATTCCTGCGGAAAAAAATCGCTTTTACGCGTTTGTCTTTAGCGTGCAGCCTCCTCATCTCGCGGGCGCTGCCATCCGAGCTGCCATCATCGACAAGCCAAAGCTCAAAACTCTCCGTAATCGGTTTCAACACCTTAGAGATTTCCTGATACAGCAACGCGATGTTTTGCTCTTCATTAAAGACGGGAACAACAACGCTTATTTTGGCCATGGGAGAAGAAGGTTATGGAGAGTATAAAAAGATTAACGTTCCTGAAGGCTCTGAAGGAGTTCGTCGCACGATACGCTCACCGTTCCGGATTTACCAACAACGATTCCAGCCGCATGGTTTGCAAGGTGGATGGCGTCCTGTAAAGATGCACCAACACTCAAAGCAGTGGCAATGGTTGCCACGACAGAATCGCCAGCGCCTGTAACATCATACACTTCCCTCGCTTTTGTGGGGTAATGATGCGCTTCGTCCGCATCGCATAAGGTCATTCCATGTGCCCCTTGTGTAATCAGCAAGCGAGCGTCAAGTAGCATACTCAGCTCCTTTCCCATTTCAATGACCACTTTTTGTCTCGCCT
>CAZHJH010000043.1:3352-10906 GCA_964533475.1 uncultured Methanosarcinales archaeon | reverse complement strand
CAGTTTAGATTTATCCTCTGGAACAAAAATGCAGCAGCCAGAATCATTCCCAAATGTGAGGTCTAAAGGATTTTTTGGCAGCTCCATAACTGTGTATCTCTGCTGTTGCTTACCCCTAACTTTTGAAGAGACTGCGATGTCCGATATGTCTGGAATGCACTCAAGATAAGCACGCATTTGCTCAGCAAGATGTTTTGCCGCACGCTTGATATTTGCTGGATAAAGGACGTTCGGAAAATGCGCGTGGTTTTGCAGAACAGAGTAAGGATCAACGGAAGGATTTGTAATTCGGTGCCTGTGAGCAATTTGGAGAAGCCCCGTCGCGATGTCTTTCACATACGCATAGTCGTGCTCATACATATCAAGAAAGTCTTGGCGCACTCTCAATGGGGCTGCGAGGAGCTTTTGGAGAGGAGACATTGTGTCTGGAATTGCATTAACTGCGGGGTCGTCCGCAACCTGAAGCCAAATCTCCAATTCTGATCCCGTAAGCTCTGAGCATTCGTCTTCTATGAGCTCATTGTCCAGGTGATTCTCGAGTTGATTACGTGCCTCCTTGAGTGTTTCGCCTCTCCATGTGCTTCTTCTGTGTTCAATATATTTTTCGAACAAGCCAGTCATTACCTTAGAGTCTTTGAGCGCGTGCTGGATGAGTGAGCATATAGAATTGCCATCTTGTTCCGCGTTTCCGGCTGGTTGAAATTTAGGGAAATATTTCAACATCCGTTCCAGCTCAATAGGCATCATAGCGGTTCCCTTATACCTCTCGAGCCTCGGAAGTTTCGCTTCAATTAATCTCTCATAATCCCCACGCCATCGCTGTAGCCTCCTTGGATCGTCAGGAATCGCATGCAAATCTTTGTACATGCGAAACAGTAATTCGTCATCATCACACGTAACCTTTTGGACGTGTGAAAAAATAAGCTGGTTTGCCTGAACGCACAACGAGGGTAACACTTCCGCTGCTTCGAACGCTTGTGTAATCATTGATTCATCAGCATGATGCGTGTAAGCAGTTCGTAAAGGCCCCTTCCTCAATGACCGAGAACGAAAGAATGCCAATAGCAGACGTTCATCGCCTGACGGCTTGATTGTCGTAAAAAGTTGTTCATATACGTCCGTGCCAAGCGCATCGCTTACTTCTAGTTCCCACATGGGATTGAGCAAGCACAGCCCATAGTACTCGGCAGCTTCTGATTCAAGCAGCACCGCCTGCCGTTTCAGTCCTTTGGCACGCATGCGTTCTGCAATCTGATCCAAACCCATGCCAGACTAAAACGCGCCACGATTTAAAAAGAAATACTATTGCTGTGTTAAGGCATTCAGCTCCAACACGAGCGTCTCCATATACAGATCATTGAGCATATCCGTGCCGTGTGCATCGCCTTCAAACGATCGTATTTGCAGCTTTGGGTTTTTCGCGATGTCATCAAGCTGCTCCGCTGATTGCGCGCTGTATGTGTCTCCATCTGAGACCGCAATCTCAACAAACCGCTGTCCATACTTTACAATCGCATCATCCGTTTTAACACCCCGATATTCGATGCCGGGAGAAAGCAGGAACAAACCGAGTACATTTTGATCAGCAGCATATCGAAGCGCGGCGTTCGCCCCAATGCTTGCCCCTATAATCACAAGATGATCTGTCGGATATCCTCGCGCGCTTAAGAACAGCTTCGCCGCTTTGACATCAAGCACGATATTCGCGAAATCAGCGTTCGAAAACGATTTCCATGAGCCTTTATTCTCGCCGTGACCGCGCATGTCAATGGCAAGAGAAGAGTATCCTTTCTCCTGAGCGTACCGCGCGAACGCATCCCATGTAGACCTGTCCTTATTCAGCTGGTGAACAAGAATCAATACTCCTTTGCCAGAACCGTTATATACTGTGGCGTGTATTAAAACGCTGTCTTCAGTGAGAAAATTAACGTCCTGAATAGGGGGTGAAGAGGTCATATCTGTATTATTAGGATCCACAGTCGGGTTTGGCTGATCCTCACATCCAAGGATTAAAAAAAGAATGCAGAGTATGAGAATTATTGAACGCACGCGTCAACAACTCCCTGATACTCATCGCTCATCTTACGGAGATGCTGCTGAGCCTCCTCAAGCTCCTGCTGGGCTGCCATTAACTGATCCACTGCGTCCTCATAATCCTGCAGTTTTGACCCTACTTCATCCTTAGCCCCTTCAGCTGTATTCTGTGCGCGCTTGAGCTGAAGAACACATTCCTTAGAAGGGCCAACATTTTGAATAGGCTGTACGAGCTGGATAGCTGGTGGCGTTTGGTTCTTGACAACTGGGCTTACAGGAACTGCCTGCGCGAGCTGCTGCTGGGGAATGTCTTCAAGCGCGCTTTGCGGCGCGGCATCTTTGACGACGTTGCCTGTGAATGAAGGCTTCCACATGATGAGGGCAGCGCCAAGGAGCAGCGCAAGGAGAATGAGCGCGGGAATTCTCGCTTTTTGAAGAAACGACTTATCTTCTTCAAAGACTTCATCAGGCTTGAACGCCGGAAGTTTTTTCTTAGGTTTTTTAATTTCCGGCTTAATAGGATCTAACCCGTATGTTTCCATATCCATACATGGCTCTGAAGCGTTTTTGTTTATAAAGATTTCCATGGGACGCTTTGAGAATCAAATCATACTAGCTCTAAACAGAATTCCCGCACGCCACAACGTCGGCGGCTTACGGCCATGCTGCGCATGTCCTACGAGACACGGAAAAATGCGGTTTTTCCTAGACACGCTCGCTTAGCTCGGTGCCCACCCCGCAGGGGGCGTCCCCCGTCTCGTAAGCGCCGACGTGGCGTGCGGTGAGGCAGGGGTTGCTCCATCCGGGATGCCGAACAGGGCAAAACGAAGTTTTGACCGTCGCACCGCCACCGTCGGCGCTCATAGTGTTGAAAACTGAATATACCATTTCCAATACCTTTATATAGTAAAACCGCTGAATTCATGCTCAGCAATGTCTCGTAAAGATATCAAAGGGTTTTGGAAGCAGCATTGGAGAATCATGCTGCTCGTGATTCTAGCACTCGTTGTCTTAATAACACCTGCAGGATGCGGAGGCTGCGCTTGTGGAGAAGACAGTGATGACAAGGGAGATGATGACGAGCCCAGCGAAGATGATCCAAATCCCATAGGTCCCGGCGGGCAGTTTGGAGGAGGGATCGTTAACAGAACGTTTGAATGTCCTCCAGGATTATCCGCGGCGGAATGCACGGATTATAAGAACACGATCGGCAGGCCAACCGTAAGCGGCACAAAGACTGTTCTCGGAGCAAACCAGTTTGTGTATACGTACACATACTCGATTTTCGCGCTTGCTGACGGAGTGTACAGGATTTATCTCAAAAGCGCAACGGGCCAGGAAGATCTTGAAGTTGGCATTCTTGACGGCCTCACAACAAAAGCGAACAGCGGAGACAGGGATGATATTACCGGAGATTATACCGAAGTCTGCGCATTGTCCACTACAGACGAAGCGAGAGAGCGCTGCGCTCTACTCACCACAAGCGTTGCGCCTGTGCTCGCAACGATAGGAGACAAAACGGCAACGCAAAACGTGGAGTTCAGGCTTCAATTATCTGCTGCTGACCCCGACTGTGAATCTGCAAGCTGCATCTCATTCAGCGCGGACAACGCGATATTCGCGGATCATTTTATTCAGGGCAACCTCATCAAATTCACACCGTCACAGGAAGATGTTGAAAACTCGCCATATGATATTACGGTTACAGTGACGGATGTTGATGGCCTTACAGATTCGGAGCGATTTAGATTTACGATTCAGGATGTCAATGATGCTCCGGTGTTAAGCATTCCGGCAATATCGTTTAACCAAGGAGCCTCATATAGCTTTTCGCCTAGGGATTACGCGACGGACATTGATGGAGATACGCTATCCTTCACTGTTACCGCTGGCACGATGCTCACGGCCAGCTATGACCGCGCAACGAGTACCATCCTTATCAACCCGGCAAACGCATATTTCAATGGGCCAAGCGATATTAGAGTTACAGCTAATGATGGCACGACAACGACACCCCAAACGGTTCAGATTACTGTCGTCGACACACCTGATGATCCGTGGATAGAGCCACCCATACCGGCGCAAAACCTTGTTGAAGACTTCGCTCCGTATACGCTTGACCTCACGCCGTATGAGAAAGATCGCGAAAGCACGGGCCCGGGACTGCAATGGAGCGTTTCAGGATTCGACGCGCAAAAGATACAGATTACGCTATTAAATAGGGATCAGGACCAGTTCACAATTAGGCCCGTGGCAAATGCGGACGGCACAACATCAGCTTCGTTCACGCTCACGGATGAAAGCGGAAGGTCAACAAGCCAGGATGTGACGTTCACGCTTGTATCTGTGAACGATCCACCAAACCTTCTGAACATCCCTGATGTCGTCATGCAGAACACAGAAACAAGAACCGTTCAGTTGAGCAATTACATCCAGGATCCTGATACCCAATTAAATCAGATCACGGTTGAGGTTGCGAATTATTATGATAGTACTGGCGCGATCCTTGAAGGGCAGATTGTGAATGACGCCGCGAAAACATTGACGTTGCGGCCGCGCGCAGGATTTATTGGGTTTGTGGCGCTCAATATCGGTGTCAGTGATGGGACGAATATTGACATGGGAGTTCTGTTGATAGAGATTAATGGGTAAATAAATCACAAACTCTTCTTAATCCCGATTTCCAAAGGCGTGAGCTTCATACGGAAATCCCGTTCAAGCACATCAGCATCAACTTCCGTGCTCGTTTCCAATTCAAGAATGCCTTCTCTTGTGATGGGAAGATTCTTTGTGATCATTTCAGCCATCGTGAGCATAGGCCAAACAACCCATTTCGGAGCGTGGATCAATACTTTCTTTTTTCCCTCGGCTCTGAGAATCATTTTCACATACTTTGTAAATGGAACGGCATCCGGGCCTCCAATCTGGTATACTTTTGATTGTTTGAGTGGAACGAGGGCTGCCTTTGTGAGCAATTCTGCCGCGTCTTCGATATAGATCGGTTGTTTCTTCGCTTTTCCGGAGCCGATGACGGGAACTATGAATGGTAACATATTGATCATGCCAACGAGTTTTTGAAACGTTATACCTTCTTTTCCATACAGCAATGTGGGGCGGATAATTACGGAAAGGAATTTCTTTTTTCTCAGATGTTCTTCAGCGAGTTTTTTAGACAGCCCATACGCATTCGGCTTTGGAGACGTGGCAGTCATGGAAGAAGTGAATACAAATCGCTCAACGCCAGCCTTCTCCGCAAGATCCGCGATGTTTTTCGTGCCTTCAAAATTGATGAGCATGTTAAGCTTTTCATCGGGGCAATTCAGAATGGCGGCAAGGTGAATGACGACTTCAATATCGTGCATGACCCCTTTCAGCGTTTCTGGTTTTGTCAAATCGCCACGGACAATGTCAATGGATGTTCCGAAACCTGCCAGATACGTGCAGTCTTCCTCCGGTATGACAAGAGCCCTCACGTAGTGGCCATCATCAAGTAGCTTTTTCGTAACTTTTTTTCCAAGAAAACCGTTCGCCCCTGTTATGAGAATGTTCATACGAACGACCTCTCAATGATTTCTTTGAGCGACTCCGGACGAATATGAAATGTTTTCTGAAGATCCTCAAGGCTGGATATCGTGTCCTGATTGAGTAAAATCAGCTGCCCTCTCGCAAGGGGTGGGTTTTTCAGAGCCAATTGAAGCAGTGTTGCAAGAATATTGCACACGAAGATAGGAAGATGAACCTTCATTTTTTTCTTATGAAGCGTCGCCTCCGTTACGATATCAAGGAATTCATTGAACGTCACCGCGTCTCTTCCGGAAATGGTATATGTTCGTTGCCTCGTAGTCTCATCATGAACTGCCTGGATGATGACGTTTACGACCGTGTCGACATCTATAGGCTGGATTTTCTTTTTACCTGAACCGACAACGGGAACAACGGGAAGCTTTAAAGCAAATCCCGCTATTTTCTCCAATTGAGGGCTCCGTTTTCCAATGATTAAGTTGTATCGTAAAACGGTTGTGGGAATTCCTGAGAGTAAAAGAATGCGCTCTGCCTTTAATTTAGAGTCTGCGTAGAAGCTCCTTCTCGGCAATCCGGCGGAGATCGAGCTCACATAGATGCATTGTTTCACATTGTGTTTTTTCATGGCTGTTACGAGTTCCTCAGCGCCTTTCGTGTGGATGGCATAATTGAGTTCCTTATTATCATTGCCAATGAGCGCTGCGGCATGGACGGCAAGATCAACGCCCTTCAGTGCCTTCTCATACGTCTTATGATCTCTTATATCCCCTTCGATGTATGTTACATTCTTGAACGTGCCCTCTGGCTTTTTATTGTGAATGAGCGCGAGGACTTCTGAATGCTCTGCTTCCAATGCGTTCAGAAGGTGCGAACCAACATATCCCGCTGCTCCGGTAACGAAGATTTTCTTCATAGCACAGAGTTAAGAATTCCAGTTTATAAAGATTTGGGGACTAACGTGCTTTTCTCAGATGCCTCCAATTACTCAGATCTTTCACGGCCCGATTTGTCGATAATTTATCCCGGAACCAGGGGATAAAACAGGAATTTCCCTCAACACGAAGCAGCTCTGAGTGGGAATCGTCATTGAGTATTTTCACAGCACTGATCTCATCCGGGTAAATGAGACCAAAAATCATGATTTCCTGCGCGGCGCCACACTCACCCGTGTCGAACGGATCAATAACGCACCGGTTTGCCGGAATTGTGATCTCGTAAATGGTCTTTGGATGTTTTTTACGGACGAAACGGTCAGTTGGCGCAAAAACCTGCGCGCATTCGGGATTGAACGTAGCTGAAAGAAGAGGCGTATGCCCATAATACGATGTGTGTCTGTCAAGCAATTCGCGAAGGTCATAGCCGGATTCGATTTTTCGCTTTATATCCCAAAGGTGATCCCAGTGTCCTCTTCGAATGGCGTTTGAGACAAATCCCATGTCCTCAAATCCTTCGAGCGCTCCTTTGAAGAGGAGTATTCTATCATCAGGTGATGCGCTTGCATGATATTCGGGAGGAACTCTGCTATAATCGAGCGTAAATTCTGATCTGGGAATTGTAATTTCTGCTGGAAGCACGACCGCGTCTTCAAGAAGGATGCTCATTGTGAGAGGCCCGCGGTTAGAATACTTGCATTCATTATTTCACACCTTCAAAAACGAAATATCGTTCCGCATCACATTCCTGTAAACCTGATCACCGTGCAATGCCTCAGCAATTGACATCGCGGCCGTGCCCATACTATAATGATGAGCTAGGATCCTGTGAATCCATCCTACGTGAGGAGATGGAGCGTCTCGGAGCGATTTCCTTTGGTGTATCCCTGCAGTTCTCGTGATATAGAGATATGCCTGCTTTAATTCACGAGCGACGCGGCAGAGCGTGTCATACTGATGCGCAGGATTATCGCTTTGTTCTGAATGCAGCCTCGCAATTGCCTGCTCTACTCCTCGTGCGTGTCCTTCTATGATGGGATTATTGGATTTGAAGTTCAGCTGCGTT
>CAZHJH010000043.1:3101-3342 GCA_964533475.1 uncultured Methanosarcinales archaeon | reverse complement strand
CAATTTTTATCTGATTGTCTGAAGACTGAAATAGGGGAAAACCATCATCTCTGAACATTTGCGCCACCACGGCGCCGCCAAAGCCGATCCCAATAAGTGTTGCATAGCTCAATTCTGCCACCGTGATGCCCGCTGGCACATATGATGCGAGCGAAACTCCGAATGCGACAAGTGCGCCGGTTGTTCCCTTCCTTACTATCTCGGGCACTGTGAGCATGTCTATAGACACCGGATCTGCGGC
>CAZHJH010000043.1:0-3091 GCA_964533475.1 uncultured Methanosarcinales archaeon | reverse complement strand
ATCCCTCGTTTCGCGGGTTATGACCGGACCAAGTTCATCCAATCGATCAAATGTGAGGTGAGGGCCAAAGCGATATTTTTTCGCAACATCCTTAGCACCCGCATATTCCTGAGAACGTTGATTGAGAATGTCTTCAAGAACCTCAAGATGATTCGCGATAAATCTTTCGACGTGCGGCCTCTGCGTTAAATCGATCATGCTGATGATGAAAGCGGTTAGGCGTTTTTAAAGCTTTCTAAACGTAATCACTGCTTAGGGACTAGAATATTCAAGAATCGTTGCTAAGCTTACCCAAACGTAAACGTATATGCCATCAGTCCAGGCTCTGTCATCCTTAGTTCAAGCTCATGTCGTGCATACTCTTCATCTTCAATAAGCGGATACAGATCAAACGCATCGACAGTTACTGTCCGAATTACATTACCATCTTGCAACACTTCAATGTCAATGGGTTGTGAAGCTCGGGCAACAAGATTCACATTTTTTGCTTCATACGCCAGAAGGATTCTTCCTGTTTCGCTCATAAGCTCCATGTTGTCATTGTTGTTCTTCCACGAGCCTTCAAGGTAAAACTTGTGATCCGTTCGGGTTGCAGGAAGCTGATAATTCTGAATCTTATCTGGCTTCCATCCTTCCGCGTTGCCCATCTGTGATCGTGAGAAGTCATACCCGAAGTAGATTTCGGGAGTGCCAATCTGTCCAAAATCAGGCAAGGAAGCGTTTGGTGCTGTGAGTTCAGCCTGCAATACTTGGTTCAGCTTCAAAACGCTGTTGCGCTCGCGGAGCAATTCCTGAATTTTCTGCTCTGTATCGTCGTATCCGCCCTCCCCAATGTGATCGTACACAATAAATCCGTCAATATCAATCAAGTACTTGTGCGGCCAGTATCTGTTCTGGTATGCCCGCCATGTCTGTTTGTCATTATCCTGCACGACAGGATACTTAACGCCATACTTCTCAACAGCGCGTTGAACGTTCTCATACTCTTCCTCAAAAGCAAACTCAGGCGTGTGCACTCCGATAATAACGAGCCCCTGGCCCTTATACTTTTCCCACCACGCATTCAGATACGGAAGCGTTCTTTGGCAATTGATGCATGAGTATGTCCAAAAGTCGACAAGTACGATATTCTTTCCGATGTTCTCTCCAATAGTTATTGCCTCTGTGTTGATATAACCCTCTGGAGAAACGAGCTCAACGTATTTGTCGTATTGGCTTTCTTTTTCTTTAATTCTGACGGGAGATGCTTCCTGTGCTGTCTCAGTAGTACTTCCAGGAACTACAGCGGTTTCAGAACCATCCTGAGCTTGCTCGGGCAATGGCACTTCCTCGCTTTTCATGCTTTCGACAAAGAGGATAGCCACAATTACAAGGGTGATCACAATGCCCGTAATAATGACTTTTTTCATTTTAGCAACAACGCATTAACAAAGCCAAAATTCGCTACGAAACCCAAGGTTTGCGTAAACACAAGGATTCCCAAAAGAATGATGAGGATTCCAACAACGATGTTGAAATACTTCAGGAATTTTTGAGACCGGTTTATGAGCGCAAGCGCCTGCGTGGCAAACAATCCAACGAGCAGGAAGGGAATTCCAAGGCCAATACTGTATGTGAGCAAGAGGAAAAAGCTTTGTCCTGGCTGAGATATCGCGAGCGCAAACACGCTTCCTAAGATCGCGCCGACACATGGCGTCCAGCCGACGGCAAACGCGGCGCCGAAGACAAAGCTCGTAACATACGATATGCTGAACTTCTTGACTGAAAATTTGTGCTCTCGCTCTAAAAAAGGAAGTTTAAGTAAACCGACAAGGTATAATCCGAACAAGATGATGATGACTCCGCCAATTCTTGAGAGCCACTCCTGAACTGTAAATGAGACTGTGCTCAATAGCGTGTTAAACAGCACTCCAAGAAGCGCAAACACGCTGCCAAACCCAAGTACGAAAAAAACACTGTTCACAAACATCTTCGTCCTGCTCGGATCCTTCAATGATGTTCCCGAGAGATACGCGAGAAAACCTGGAATGAGCGGCAACACGCACGGGCTCAGAAATGACAACACTCCCGCGATGAACGCCGCAATGAAAGTGACTTCTACCATGTTAGTATTTCCTCAATTCTGTAAGATAGCGTTGCTTGTCCCACGAGTCTGGAGCCTTGAGCACCTGCTTACCATCTTTGATAATGACTTTTGTGTGCTGGTAGGGAATGCCAAACTCGCGCGCTAACGCTTCCTCCGCCTTATCAGTGTCACTGTCTTTATAGTTCACTCGGAATCCAACAATATTGGAATTGTCCAGCTCATCAAATGCCGCAAAAGCCTCCGGCTCCTCGGCCTTGCACAAGGGACACCAGTTCGCGTAAAAATTCAGGAGAATAATCTTGTTTTCTCTAAGTGCCGTCTCGTAGTCACCTTGCGTAAATTCGTAATATGGCGACGTTGATCCAGCAAGTTTTGTTCCTGCATACCCTGAAGACTTCATTAATATTGCATCATCATCCGGTTCAGGCATCGCATTTTCCGTTATGGCATCATCCACGGGAGCAGCAACGGGTTGCTCTGTCTCCATCACAATTCCCTTTTCGTCCATGATTGCCTGATCCTGCGGAGCGCATGCGGCAACAAACAACACAGCACACCAAACCATAATGATCATAAGTTTCATGTTCATCCCCCTCAGTTATATGTGACCCATGTCAGAATCGCGAACGCAAGCATTTGGAGCGTTTTCAGCACAAATACAAAACCTTCAATGTCCATCGCGTAGTACGGCATCATCGTAACGAAAAAATACAGGCTCACAATATTCTCAATGAGAAACAATAAAGCGAACACGAATAATCCCATCGTGAACCCTGAACGAATCTTCATCATATTCCGGACATACACATTCAGCAGCGCAATAATCAGCAGCACATTGACTGCAGTAACGACCGTTGTCAGCGTCATAAGCAATGCCATACAATCACCTCTGTTTTTTCGCGTTTAAGTACTTTTTCCCAAATTCAGCCCAAATCGCCTCAATTTCGGGAGGAATGTAATACGCTGCGCCGTATGCGCCTTTGTTGATCGTTGCAAGAACCCTGT
>CAZHJH010000042.1:548-11280 GCA_964533475.1 uncultured Methanosarcinales archaeon | reverse complement strand
ACGCGACTGAGAAAATGACGGTTATTGTTATTTTTGGGATGCAAGTATTGATATGCTTAGTTACGGCAATACTGTTTTTGTGAGGTACATGAACTCGCTAAGAAAGCTCATATGTTTTCAGATTAACGGCCTTGCAATATTCACGAACCAATTTATTCAGTATACGGATGAACCCATTCTCGTATTTTGGAAACAACTTGTAAGAGCAAAGCCGTAAAATATCCGAATCTTTTCTTTTCTTAAATCTTTTGAATTCGTTACGTTTTTTTATTATACCGGGGGCATGGAATAGATTCCAGAGAATAGCCATTATGATTTTTAGGAATTTATTTGGTTTTGGAAGGTAATATAGAAATCTTAGAATTAAGTCGATAGCCAAGATAGGCATCAATTTAATCAGTGTCCGCCCATCAAATACAGTAAGCAAAAGCATGATACGATTGCGCTCGCCGTAATATGTGATCAAAGGAGATAACTCTGTGCGCGCAGCTCCATGGTGCCACACATACGCATTGCAATAACAAACAGGGAATCCTTGGAAATTTGTTCTTAATCCAAGATAATTATCCTCATAATACATGAAGTAATCATTATCAAAGATTTTTCCCCCGGTTAATTTGGTGTTTATAAGGAGGGCTGCTCCTTTACCGTACGCTGAATATTTCTTCAAGACATTTTTTGTATTACTCCCCGTTAATGTCATTGTGGGAACATAAGGCTCCTGTTTGAAAGCAGTATTTGGGGGGATATCATATGCTGCAACAATTGCCATATCCTTTATCATCTCTTTTGAAAGATCGCGCAGCAAATCTTTGGGAGCCTTACAGTCAGCATTGATCAATAAAACAAAATCATTTTTTGCCTTTGTTACACCATAATTATTAGCATAACAAAATCCTTTATTCTCTTTGAGATAATATGATCTCACGTTGTATCTTTCAATAACCTTCCTTGTGGTATCTTTTGAGCAATTATCGACCACTATAATCTCAAACGCTTTGTATCTCTGAGTTATCAACGATGCTAGGCATTCATCGATAAATTTTTCAGAATTTTGGGTGACTATGATTATGGATATTTTAGAATCCATAGAGCACCTTAATTAATTTTTCAGAAGCGCCCCTTGATCCGTATGGATTTATGTATGAATGGCTTTTTCGGTTATGCATCCACTTTTTTACGATGTTGCTATCGAGTTTAGAGAGCAGGATTTGCCCTTTGATCAAGCCTTCCTGTCTCTCTGTTGCGTATCTCAGCAAAACACAGGGGATTCGGAATTCAAGACATTCCTCTTGAATAGAACCACCATCTGTAAAAACGAGTCTGGCATGGGAAAGTATCCTAATGAATTCAGGATAGTCATACAATCTAGTTACTTTGATCTTAGGGTTATCCAGGAGCCTATGGAAGAGCCCTTGCTTTATTAGCGCCTTTTTTGTGTTGTCATGCAGCGGGAATATCACAGGATAGGGGCTTTCTTCGATGATAGAAATTACTTTATCCATGCGGTTTTTTGATTTGATGTTTTCATGTCGGTGGATACTTGCGAGAGCATACACCCCTGAGACTGATATTTTTGAAAGTTTTAACGCATAATACGCCGCATCATAGATCGTGTTACCAACACACACGTCTCTTCCCCCGTTTTTTACTGGGGATAATAATATATCTGATAGATTATCAGCAATAATGCGGGAAATCTCCTCCGGAAAAGGTTCAAATAAATTATGCGATCTCAGACAGGCTTCAATATGGACGTTCTTATACTTCTTACCGGGATTGAGCAGGCGCGAAGTACCCACTGCTGCGCACAGAGTGGACATTGTGTCTCCATGATATGCGACATATTTCACATGGTGTAATCCATTCACTATTTCTCGTATTTCTTTGATACAGTGTAGGCTCCAGATAATGCTTTTTCCTATATTACCCATGAAACTGCTTGACTTTTTTGGAGGTGTGGTTAGCACATATCTGGGATGTTCGATGTGAAATTTCTTGATCAAGTCATTGAGGTTATGCTGTCCGGTATGAATCCAGCAATGAGGTATCCTTCTCTTTGAGAGTGCATGGAGCACAGGAAACGTTTTAATGAATTCAGCTCTTGTGCCAACAATGAGTACGAACATATTGTTATCGCGTATTTATTCCTTATAAATCTAGTCTAAATTATGCCATACAATCCCCTATTTATATGCTCTTCATAGTATTTATGAATACCCTTCTTTACTAATATCGCTCACGTATTCTATCAGAGCTATTTTGCTTATTGAAAATTGTATGGGTCTAAAATCCATTGCTTTAGCATGCAATTTTCAATCCCAAAAACTCGCGATTCAGCGAGGAGCGTGAAACCCGTGGGCTTTAGGCCGTGGTTAGCTCCGAGCAGCGATTTTTTGTTATCTGCTTCCTAGCAACGGGGCGTTTTTTGTGCTCAGCGTCATTAAGCAACACAAAAGGTTATAATACCCGCCACACAGGGTCCAAACCATGAGCAGACAAAGCGTGTATGCGGCAGTATGGATGCTTCTCAGTAAGGGTCTGACGTATCTGCTTCTGCTCGTTATCGCAAATAAGTATTCGGTCGCGGATTATGGCAAGTTCTCTTTCATATTCTCACTGCTTGTGCTGCTCTCATTTTTTTCGGCGCTTGGAATGCCCTATTATCTCGTCCCATGGATTCAGAGCAAAAAGAAGACCGGGCCAGTTGTCTTTATTCTTGCAGCTTTGAGCACACTCTTTAGTGCGCTCATTATTACGTCGGCCTGGAAAACCGACTGGATCGTAGTCCTAGCTTTATTACTTCCTCTTTGGACTCTTAATGGACTTGGAAGCTCACTTCTTTGGGCGCAGAGGAAGTATGGGCTCGACAGGTTCTTTTGCGTTGTCGATGGAGCGGTTACGCTAGCAATTGCGTTTGCCGCATCTGCCCAAGGACTCACGGGTTTGGCATCAGCATATGTTTTGGGGTATATTGTTCAGGTTACAGTCTCGTTTTTGTACTTGCGCAAACATCTTCAGGATGCGTTTAGAGATTTCAGATTCCATGTGCCGACGCTCTCACGCTATCTCATGCCAGCTCTCGTCACAAGCCTTGTATATCTCTCTCTAGGTGTCCTTAACTGGCTTGACACATTTGTACTTGGGCTTTTTCGGGCAAGCGAAGAAGTGGCATATTATACAGTGGCAAGCCAAATCTGCAGTCTACTCGCACTCATTCCGACCGCACTGTCATTTGTTGTCTTGACACGCAAAGATGAAAAGACCACCTTCATCGCGTCTAAGCTTTCATTTTTAATATCCTTGAATTTGGCGATTATATTGATAGCTGTCCGAGAGCCTTTGCTTGCAGTATTTTTCCCCAAATACCCTATCGGGTTATTCATTGGGCTCTTGAGCACGGGTATGCTGTTCTATTCAGTATACATCATGCACATATCGCACGCGATGTCGATCATGAAACCACATATGGTCTTGCCAAAAATCATAACGGCATGCACAATAAATCTAGTCCTGGACTTTATCCTTGCTCCATTCTTCGGAATCTATGGGGTGATTGCCTCGACTTTTATCGCTCAGCTAGTAGCGTTGCTTCTCATCGGGCACGCTCAAGGCTACGGCAAACTCGTCTCTGTCGTTTTTATTGTTGTCATCTCAGTAGGTCTTGCTTTATTCCTCAAGCTGTATGCATTGTTGCTTCCATTCTTCATCATCCCGCTCATGGTCGTCATGAGGCTTATCAGCCCTGAAGATCTGCATAGGATTGTGAGAGTGGCCGCTCAATCCATTAAATATAAATAAGGACGACATCTTGGATGATGTATGAATCGTGAAATCGCGAAATTTTGCTTATCTCTTTGGATAAATCAGTAATTACATATAATAACCATTAAATATAAAAACTCAATGGGCTCGGAATGCATATGCGCGGTTTTCCTAAGCACGTTATGCTGTTTTGGATTGTGATGAACCTTCTCATGATTCCGTTTGGGATCGCGCAAGAACCTGTTGAGCAATCAGGAATTGAGCAGAGTATTGCGGAAGAGTCAGGGGCGTTCGGAAAAATAATTCCCATGCAAGGAGAAGCTCCAGGCGCAATTGTAAGCTTTTTGCCGCTCTATGTGTTATACCTCATATTGCTGGCTGTCGCATTTATCGCCTTTCCCGTAAAGGAAGGACAAGTAACATTATTTATCATCATGGGACTGATTTTTGTGTTTATCTTTGCTTTTATCGTATATTTGAAGTTCCGCGTGCAATACCCCTATTTTAGGGACCAGGCAGATCAGATCATTAATGATTTTCTTGAAGCAACTTCCTTTAAGTTTTACGTGCAAAGCTGCCTTGACAAGGCGACGATAGATGGACTCTATCTTGCCGGATTGCAGAGTGGGTATATTTATGAATATCAAGGCGGATTGCACAAGTATAAGATGGATACGAGTGACACGCAGTTCTGCAGTGTGAATCCTCTTGGTGGATGTGAGTACGGGGATCATGTTGTGCCATTTGTTATTGATACCGGGACGTATAATGTTGCATACAATATTACGTATGCGGTAGAACGACCAAGGAATATGCCGGGAGGGTATTACATTATTCAAAACGAAACAATCCAATACCCTTACTTAGGTAGCTTGGTGGAAGAACCCGCCGGCTATCCCCTAGGATACTTTGGGTTTAGTGCACAACCCGCTAAACAGTACGCATTTCCACCATTGTGCGACCGCAAACTCTTCACACCTAACTACTATTTACAGGATAATTCGAGCTATACATGCCTTCAGAATGAAGTGTATAACACCGTTCAGGAAAGCTTGCAACGCTACATCATCAATAAGACCAAGTCCTGTGTAGAACAGGCTACAATAAATTTTACGGAAGAATATCATTACGTAATAAATGCTTCATTTGTGGATGCTCTTGTTTTGTTTGGAGATAATGACACCCTCACGTTTCTGAATTACAGCTATTCTATCCAACTGCGCAATGATACGCCCGTTGCTACGTTTCAAGTGTATACGTCTCGGCAAAAAGTGAGATATAAGGAACTCTACGAGTTAGCCGATCAAATAGCTAGGCAGGAGGCAAAAAATATTTTTTTCAATATGTCAGATCAAAATGGCATGAACCAGTCGCTGTCAACAAAATGCCTGGAATACCCGCTAATTTCCGATATTGGTTTTGACAGGAGACGAGGTACTCCAACAAACTGCATAAAACCCGGGATGCGCGTTATTTTCACTGCACCCACAATGTCAGCATGCAATGCGAGTTTGCATTGCGAGCAGGCAACCATCCTCAACATCACAGACTCAGAATCAAAACTTAACGGTCAAGATTATTCCTTCCTCATTGCGATCGAAAACAGGCCACCGGCGCTGGATTGGATAAGTTGGGACATTAATGTGAGTAGCTTTTACAACCAGTATCTCATTCTGAATTATTCAGGAAGAAGTGCACAGGCAATCTACAATGTTCCTCCCACCTCTAACAATGCATACAATATTATTCTCAAAGACCAGGGAGGAACAGACCACTTAGAAATATATCCGTTTGCAGTCGATCCTGATGAGGACACGATCACTTATAACTATACATCGGGCGTTGGCGGTTTTGGATTACCAAGCGGACTTCGCAGCGAGATAGATAGAGACTACACAGATAGGATTGACATTGAACCGTCGGGCGACTATGATGTGAAATTAGAAGTCCGCGACCCTGAAGGCTATCACGACTATCAAAACATTAAAGTGCTTGTGGAACCCGCATCACCATAAGTTCTACTAATTGTTATATTATGTTCTCTAATTCGTTAGGGGGATAGCCATTTGGCACTAGTGTTCCGTAAGTTAGGGCTTTCTCGTGCTTTATAGGAGTATTATGCGAGGTTCTAATTTGCAAATATCATTGTTTATCCGTAAATACGGGAATTATAATGCCAAATAGAAAGATTTATTAAGTGATTGCGCTTGAGATGGTTATCATGGTCACTAAATATGATGTATTTATGGAAGTGTACGAGAAGGGAGGCCCTCGAAAGATTGTGGATATCGTGCGGGGGCTTCAGCAAAAAAAGTCGGAATACGACAAGATCAGGAAGATTCTGGAGACTCTTCTAAAGATGAAACTCATTGTCAAGAATGACTATGGCTATGAAATAATAATGAATCAGCAGAACCAGCATTTATTCGAGATGTTGAAATACTGCATCACGAACGATGTGAATTACAATGAGCTGTTTGACGAGACAGTCGCCAAGTATCTCAGCAAAGCATTCCCGAAAAAATCTTTTGGGATGAAAGATATTGGATTGCATGCAAGAACATTCTCAAATATCTCCTCTCTCCTGGAAAAGAATGGATTTCTCGTGATACTTTCAAGAAAGCCATTCAAGGCCATTGTACCATATAACTCCTTTTTAGGCGATCTTGTAACTTATTTTGGGCAGAGGCCAATGGTTGCTAAGATCGGGCCTGATGAGTATTTTGATGAGATTAAGAAGGAGCTTGCAAAATTCAAGAAGCTTAGGGATGCTAATAATCGAAGGTATCAGGAAATTCTTGAGGCATTCCAGATCAGATTCATCCACCATAGCTTAAGCATTGAGGGCAACCCTATTACCTTAAGGCAGACAATCAAGCTGCTAAAAGACAAAATAGTGCCAGAAAACCTAAGTGTTGAGTCTGTCCAGGAAGTGCAAAATTATCAGAAAGCATTTTTGCAGATGATTCAGAATGTGCGAGACGAGCTACCATTGTCGAAGGAGAGCATGCTGAATTATCATTTCATTGCCCTGCAGCATAAGCCTAAATGGGCTGGCAAGATCAGAGACGATCATGTTACAATCGGAGGGAATCCTGATTACAATGTTGCTGACTATAAGGATATAGATCCATTACTTGATAAGCTTGTCAGGAAATACAATGATTATCTCAATGCAGGAAAGCGTTCATTAAAAGATATTATTGGGTTTGCATCTTTTCTTCATAATGAATTCCAGCATATACATCCATTTTTTGATGGGAACAGCAGAACAACAAGACTCATAGCATTCCATTTCCTGCAGATGAGCGATATCCCTATCTTTGACATACCTTTGGGCGTGCTTGAAGAGTATGTTTTATCAACAAAAGGATCAAAGAAACGCGATGACGAGAAGCTAAATCAGGCGCTCCAGCTAATTATACTATACAATCTTAAGACTATTAATAGGAAGCTCGAATAAAACACTTCCGTTGTGAGTAAAGATTTTTCTTTTCAATCAAAGAAAAGAGAAAAATCATGAGGTGATTTCTATCATGAGAACAAACGTGCAGTTAGCGATAGCTGGCTTGACCTGCTCCGAGAAGGGAACGCGCCTGAGAAGACAGCGATTGCAACCAAACAGAAGTTTGACGTGCCATAGCCAAGATCGAGTCTTAAAGTTCGCCTTGAAGCGGCAAAATCCTAATTTCTGCTAATTATTGTGACCCTTTCTATAAGTAATTAGTGCTAAATAACTTAACTTATTAGTAGAAAGGTTTAAATATTAGCCTTTTTAAGATAACAATTTAATCATATATACCCCTGTAATATAGAGAGAATGGAAGAGCAAAAAGAGGTCGAAACGCCCCCTGGACTCAAAACATACATTCTCGTATCTTACGACCTCAAGAATCTCAAGCCCATAAAAAAAATTGAAGTAAGCCATAAGCTCTATGGCCATGCGCAGATGAAGAACGGGAAGCGCTACGAGTTTGGAGGCATCATCAAATCAATGAAAGGCCTTAAAGTGGGAAAAGGAGGATTATTGCTACCCGCGGAATTCCGCGAGGACATTATCAGATTCTTCGATGGATACTCAATCAAACACCAAATGATGCAAGTGTACAGGAAAGAAGCATGAAAACAAAACTCCAGATTACAGCAATGTACTTCATGATTATTTCATTAGTCATTACTCCCCTCGCTGGCGCCACACAATCCTCAAGTGTTCAAAGCGCCAGCACTCAAAGTCAATTCATAGCTACGGGAATATTTGGAGCGGTTGGAGAGATCCCAACCAATGGAGAAATATTTAGGGTATCGGAAAAAACAGAGTTATTGCAATCCTCTACTCCTGGATCATGCTGCGCGAATCCTTTGATTATTGATAAAAACAATGAGGGATATTACTGCTCGAATATCGGAGGAACCTCTCTACCACAGCAGCTGTGCTGTCCAGCAACGGATCCCGGATATTCGTCAACAAATCCGTATGTGCCAAAAAACCAATCGGATTGTATTCAAAATTTTTATGATAACTCAAAAATTTGCTCTCAATCTTATTTAATGGGAAGCAAATGCGACACGGGATGCTGCTTCAACGCTGGAAGTGCTCCCCTAGGACCAGAGGAATCGTGTGGAGCGTCAACACAAGACGCGTGTTACTATACGGACGTTCCCCCCAATGGAGTGCCTCAAGAGGATCATAATGTTTGGTCCTATCCCGGATACGGAGGAGACACCCCCTGTTGGGATAGCGTTGAGAGAGTTGCCGTTGATAATTGTGAACTTCCCGGATACCAAGTATGCTCGGACTTTCAGACTTCAGGAGACTGCAAAGCGCAATCAGGATGCGCATGGTGTGTCATAGGAAATGGACAATGCGTATCTACATGTGCCTATTGTGGAGACAGGAGAAATTATGATTCGGACACTCAGGAGTGCACATCAGCACAGCAGCAGACACAATGTACAGATGGAGCCGATAATGATGATGACCAATTAATTGATAGCAAGGAAGCATGCTGTTATCCAGGATCAACGCAAAACGAAATTGAGACATGCGCATGCCCTGCGGACAAAAAAATACAATATGAGCCTGCTCAATGCACGGATGTTGGCGGCAAGATTCTTGACCCTGCAGATTACACTACTGGAGGCCAATTTGGCTGCTGTACGGAACCTGTGCGGGGAATTCCCACATGTGGAAACACGCGATTATATCCCGGGCTTGCTGATCTTCTTGGACAGCCACGAAACTGGGATGTTACAAACTGTATGTGCGGCTCAACAGCAGTCAATCTCACCAACGAATCTGGGAATCGTTATTGCTGCAATGGCGCAGTCGGAACAACGGCATGCGGAGCAACCGCTACACTCTTCGGCTATGTCAAGGACAGTCAGGATAATCCCGTGGCTGGAGCAACACTGAGCTTCAGTGCGAACATATTCACATTCTCAAAAAGCGCAACATCAGGGGCGGATGGTTCATACAGCGTTGATGGGCTGCTTGTTGAAGGCGCATCGAGCGTATACACGGCGACGGTTACAAAATTTGGATATCGCACGACATCTGATACGAATTTGATCATCCCTTCTGGAAGTTTTACACAGCATAACTTTACTATTGATCCTATTGGAGGATCTGGAGAATGCACTCAGGGAAATTGGCCAAACATTCAGCTGCGTGCAAGGTTACAACAATGCCAAGAAGGTATATTCCTGGACTGGCAGTATCCCTGTGATGATCTGCTCGCAAATCCAGGATACATTATTACAAGGAGTGCAACTAACCAGCTCATCAGCGAAGAGCCGGCAATGTTCTCTATTCCACCCGAAGAAAATTCATTCGTAGATATCACTGCGCAGTATGATGTTGATTCGTATAACTATACGATTACTGCGCTTATAGACGGTGCCGAAAACAATACGGATTCAGAGGTTATTCGCAGCAGCGATCAGGATTGCATTGAGAAGTTCTGTGAGAATGGAAGGAATCCGTTCTGCTCTGGGAACGCGCGCGCGACATTCGTTTGCGACACTAATAATCATAAAACCCAAGCGGAGGGCTGTGGCGCTGCAAAATGCATTGAAGACTCAAACTTACGCGGATACTGTCAGGGCGACGGCACACAATGTAAACACGTCGGAATTGCTGGAGCTTTCGGGAAAACAACAAACGTCCTTGGCTTATATTACTGGGACTATCAAGCGCAGTGCCTCAACAATTATGACTTCAGCTGCTATTATGATGTTACAAAAACGCCCACGGATGAATGCAAGAGCTGTATCACACAGCCCACTAATGTTTCGAGTTGCTATGGTTATCAATCCCAATTCGCGTGCGAGGGGGATAGTCAATATGAAGGAGATAATTGCAGAGTTCCAAAAAGCACTCAGGGAGTTTCGTGCGAGTGGTATGAAACCATAGAGAACTTTGGAGAGCTCGGAAGAGGATGGTGCTATGAGCCAGAGTACAACGGAACAGACAAATGCAATCTGTGCGGGGCAGACCAGCCATTGTTTAAGGACGTTGCCTGCACGCCGCAAGCATGCGATGTTTTAGGAGCATGCATAGCGAATGCAGACAGGACGGAGTGCGAGCAGTGTAACATTCCCGGGCCGGATAAAGACTTGTTTGATCCGCTTTCCATATGCGAGCAGTTTGGTGACGAGTACAGCTGCATTAATGAGCACGAGTTTGATATTCCCGGAGATGACATGAGTGCCGAATCGTTTGTCTATAGCGGGGACGCATGCACGTTGGGAGTCTGCAAGTGGGACGAGTCGATCAAATGCTTCAAGGACGGGGATGATGATGGAGTCCCTGATTGCAATATCTTCACAGACAGCGGAACAAAAACCGCTTGTCAAAAGGACACACGAGCGCCAAAGACAAGTGTCACAACACAACGCTTGGTCATGAATGCTTCGGATACCATATTCAATTTTAGTATCGACGACTTTGGATGGGGTGATTATCCCG
>CAZHJH010000042.1:0-538 GCA_964533475.1 uncultured Methanosarcinales archaeon | reverse complement strand
CAGGCGTTTGACTTTTATTACTGCATTTCGCCAGCTAATGATACTTGTGTACCTCAGCAACTTCCACAGCAAGTTGAGGATACATTCTCACTGACCATCTATCCAAGCGATATCCCCAATTACGAAGGTCCAGCCGTACTAAGGTTTTTCTCCGAAGATGGGTTCTTTAATGTAGAACCGATTAATACTGTTGAACTCTATGTAGACACGACACCACCGCAAGCGATCCTTGAGTATGCCATCGATGACACGGACGGATGTGCGCTTGTTGTTAATGTGAGCGCTCCCGAAACGACGTATTGCTCTGATCTTCTCATACAGAAAAATGAGGGACAGCTTCAAAACACGAGAATATCCACAGAGCCACTGGAAGTCCGATTCACGAACCTCACAGATGGGCTCTACACGTATCAAGTAAACTGCACTGAGAATAGTGCGCAGGACGTGAGCAATGTTCAAACGATTTACCTGCGTGACATCAATAGAAATCAGCCGAATGTTTTAGAAGACTGAAATCACAAGACAGAGAATTTGCTAC
>CAZHJH010000041.1:8756-11544 GCA_964533475.1 uncultured Methanosarcinales archaeon | reverse complement strand
ACGCATTCTGGATGAGACGCAGCACTTTATTCTTTTTATTGAGCTTGATCACGCCACTGCTGCCTACTTTCACAGTAAAGAGATAATCCCCGCCAACGAGGATATCTACGTCCCGGCTTGCGTTTTTCGCTCCAAGATAGAATTTGATGTTCCCCTTGTTCATCTGCAGATCAAAGGGAATATTCTGCTTGCTCTCATTCGTTTTACGCTGAAGCTCACGAACATCGATCTTAACCCCGAGCTTTCTCTCTATCTGCTCAACGGTTTTTCCCTGCTTTCCTATGATCCGGGCAATATCTTCCTCTGGGACGGAGACGATGCATTTATGGTCCCCTACCATCTCCACTTCCGCATGATGCGTATAGTTGAGCATCTCGTTACGAACCGCTTTCGCGGCGAGCTCATGCGCAGGAGAGCCCCGGGTGGACTCTTTAATACGGATCACGACGGTCTCCTCACCATACGTGTAAAGCTCAAACTCCGCCTTCCCGGACTCAAAATCACTTACGACAACAACGGGCCTCGCAAGATCAGCCTCAGTCATTCCCGCGGGCACTTTGACAACCATTTCCAACGCGAGAACTTTCTCAATAGCACCGTTTTTTATGAAAATAACCGTATCAATCACCTGAGGAATCACGCCCAGCTCAATTCTGCCTACAAACCTCTGCACAGCGTCTATCGCATTCGTCGCGTGCACAACACCGGCGAGTCCAATTCCTGAGAGTCGCAGGTCAGCGAACAGCGCAAAGTCAGATGTGTTGCGCATCTCGTCAAAAATCGTGTTATCTGGCCTTGAGAGCAGTAAGATATCATGGATTTCCTGCGCGTCACCGTGACTAATGGCATATTGAGTAATGTTATCTTTCAATATAAGATCCCTTGGAGCCTCGATCGTCTTCACAATTTTATTCTGGTCCGCATAGAATTCCGCGAGCGCCTGCGCAAACGTGCTTTTTCCCATACCCGGAGCGCCCGCGATCAAAATACCCTCCGCTTGTTTGCCGACACGCTGCATCAGCTTCTCACTCAGATTATAGTCCGCCATGGACAATCGCTTTACGGGCCGAACTGCTGTTATCTCCCAGCCGTCAGAGAACGGTGGCTTTGTGATCACAATACGAAATTTACCCAGCTGCACGATCGTTGAGCCTGGACGCTCAATCTCAATAAATCCATCATCGCGCGTGCTCGCTTCCTCAATAATCTCTGTGGAAATCTCCTGAATATCGTCCCTGGAAAGCAATTCCTTTGACACCTTATCAAACGTCCAAGCTCCCGGCCTGCCCTTCTTGGCAAACGCCCAGTTTTTCTCCCGGAGATGCGCGGACATGGTTGTATCATCAAAATAGGACTCAAGCCTTAAGGTACGGCGCTGCTGCGCGATTTTATAAAACAACAAGGGGATGCCTTTCGTTTCTGCGACGCGCGCCTGAATTTTATCTGCAGTTACGAGCGTCGCATCCTCATCATACGCTAGTATGTGTATCATTGAATCAATTTCTCCCAGATTCGCATGACGAATCTCCTGCGCAGAAGGACGCTTGCCTGAGAACCGCATCGTAATATCGCGCGCATCGCAAAGCTTTCTCAGCTTCTTGAGCTCTTCTAAGCCAATAAAACCGATGGCTTTGTTCTCATTCGCCTGGTGCTCAAGCTCAGCGAGAACAGCCTCATGGATGAGAATTTCCTTAGGCTTGAGCTCGCCAGATTCAATCTTCGCCGTGACAAGCCCTTCAATGATTACCGAAGTGTCTGGCACGATTTTCTCATGGTTCATATGCTGAATCAAGAATGGGGTGTATATAAACGTTATGGGGTCGTGAACCAGTTCCCCAGCGCATACAACCACAGCCACATCCGCTGGAATACATTAACATCCGTAAGCGTAATGCTGATACGCTCGGTTTCTGCGTATTTTCGCGCGCGTTTATCATAATACGACACATTTAATGTTAGGATGTTTTGTCCCGGTTTGAGATCGTTTCCATTCAGAGGAAGGATAACTTCCTGCATATCCTCGTATGAGCTTAAAGACCATGATCGGCGGAACCTACCCTGAGAGAGTGAGAGTTCAACCTCGTACGGATCAGCAAAGGATGTTTTCGCAAGCGTGATTGATATGTTCGCGTCCTCTCCGAACTTGAGCTCTGAAGGGTAATCAAGCGCCATGAGGGAAAGATGAGGAGCATCCAAAACAGATACTGTCACTGGGGACGTCTTCGCTATGACATTGTTTTTTGCGGAAAACTGGAACTCCTGAATCCCCGACGCATCAGGAATGATGCTGAATGTTACATCCTCTGCCTGCGCAATTGCCAGGTCAACGCTCCTGCACTTTTTCTGATAACAGACCTGAACATTACTCAGGATGTCATTACCGCTGTTTTGCAGCGTACAATGAATTAGAATCTCATCATCAAGATACACTTCTTCAAATTCACTCTGGCACGCAAGATTGACGTTGCGAGAATACGTTTTTTGCTCCTCTTCCCTCACTTGGTCATACGTAGCATCAATGTCGTCTCGAGAGACTTTTGCCCCATCAGATGTCGCTTTGAAGCTTGCGGATGCATTGCCAAATCGATCCGTATACACGGCGAGAGGGAACGTGTACTCAAAACGATCGCGCAAATCCCCGGGTATTTTCACCTTCCAATAGATGGTTCGTGTTGATTTCGGGCGGAGCGCAACATGCTGTTTTGGGGGATCAACAAATGTGACCTCGGGAACTTGAGCCAAAGCAATCTCAGTGGAGTAATAATACGCTGTGGGATTAACAATCTCC
>CAZHJH010000041.1:0-8746 GCA_964533475.1 uncultured Methanosarcinales archaeon | reverse complement strand
AATGATGGGTTTCAGCGCTTTAACCGTCAAAGGAAGCTGGAGGGTGTGCATGTCTCCCCGCTCAAGCGGGCGCACAGAAATGTTCAGAGGATTTGTTTTGACATCCACATCAAGCGCCTTCCACGCATAATCAGTCGTGCTCTCATTCGAATCAATGCTTTCTTTAAGGGTGATGTGAGAGGGGTCAACATAACCGAACTGCCGATACGTTAAGTCAAAAGGAACCCAACCCGTGCCAGGAAAGTACACTTCCGCCCACGCATGAGGCCCCCATGCATTCGTGCCCCCATAATTCGTGTACGCCATGCCGCTGATATAGCGTGCGGGAATTCCCAGGCTGCGCGTGAGCGCGATGAACAATGTTGTGAGCTCATCACATACGCCCTTGCGCTCTTTCAGCACCCATGACGCCTTTTGAGAACCCTGCACGGTTAACGTGGAAAGGCTGTAGTCAATATTGTCCTCAGTCCATACCGCAAGATCATGAACAATCAGATAGGCATCGTCTTTTCCTGAAGCGATTCCTGAAGCGAGCGTTCGAATCTCAGGATTTTCGGAATCCACATTGGAGGAAGGATGAACGTATGGAATGATCTCTTCAGGGATGAATTGAAGTGGAAAGCGTGTTTTTGCCTGCACGATGCCTTCAGGATTCACGCGGTAGACGTCCGCATCAATGCGGAACTCGATCGTTTCCAGCCTCGACGCATACCACCGAGTCACAATCCCTTCTGGAGTGAGCTTCCCCTCAGGAACCATGTCCAGCCGAAGTACTTTTTGATCGACTGTTTCCCGAGGAAAAAACGTCTGCGTAACGGTTAACGTGTCAATAATCGAAGAGGAGCTTTGCCTTTGCACGTCAAGAGATCCGTCTATCATGACATTCATGCGCAAGGACTCGAGACGGTCGTAGGATTGCGCAGCGAGGGTAGGAAGTAGGACGATCGCTATGATCCCTGCGAGAACACACTTAGAGATTCTCATTCTTAATAATATCCGGGAGGTTCTTTACGATATCCGTGTGAGTGAGCATCCCAACATACCGCTCATTGTCATCTACAACAACGATTTTCTTGATCGTGTGCGCTTTCATAAGCTCCGCAGCCCTCAGGACTCCTTGGTTTTCGTTGACGCCAATAGCGCCCAACGTACAGACATCAAGCAGTTTCATCTTTGAAATTGGCTTCTCCTTTGCCAACACCTTCCAGACAAGATCGCGCTCCGTGAGGATACCATGCACCCTCCTATCATCATCAACAATCACGGCAGAGCCAATCTCGTGCTCAACCATTGTACGCACGACATCCATGAGCTTGGCATTCCTCGAAAAAAAGATTTTACCCGGGGTCATGATTTCCTTTACTTGGATCATGTGGTCACCTCACCAACATTGAAATTTCCAATATCCATTGATTCAACGCCCGCATGCCGTCAAATCTGGCGTATTCCTCCTTAGTTTTGGCCGCGGCGCTGCGCGTGCTATAATACTCTACCACAGATCTGCCTTCATTGTAGAGTTTAATGGCTTTTTCATATTCTTCAAACAGGAATGCATCGAAAACTCGAGTATAATATGCTTTCGCTTTTGCCACATCCCGATCACGAGCGGTGCCCTTGAGGATGTCGGCAATGCGTTCAATTTTCTCCGCAACCATGCGGACGTCCAAAGCCCGAATCAAGGGAATTTGATTCTCCTCAGCAAACCTCCCTTCATCAATGTACCTTCTCGTTTGCATAATAAGGAGATAATAAAACTTCGCTATCGTGATATCTACTTGCTCGTGGTCTGCGCTCGGTTCAAACATGCTTACACACAGATGGTGCATTCGCTTCAGACATTCGATGATGGATAATTCTTGAATTTTAAAGCATTTTACGGTCATTTTCCGTGCATTTTCTTCTATGACTTGGACATTCATGAAGCGGTTCAAAAACGCATGCACGAGTTGATGCTGCTGTACATCAGGATCCTGGAAGATCACGGTAATCTGCTCATGGCCTTTGAAGTACTCACGAAAGAACCTGCGAGCAAAGAGTGCATCATACGCAAGAGAACATTGCGTATGCATGCTGGGAATAGAAATTTCAGGAGCAACGATGAGGAATCCTTCCGGAGTCGTCCGTAGTTGAACCCTCGATCCCCTCTTCAGTTTAGCCATCTTCGTCCATGCTTTCGGCAGCGTAACAAGCAAGGATTCCCCAATTTCCTGCAGTTTTCTCTCTATAATGCCCATTTTCTTCTCCATGGAGGATCCCTATTTAAATTTTCCCATCTCTTTATAGAACTATATATCTTTATAGAGTATCTATAAATATCCAGCTGACTCTCTTTCATATCATGAAAACCATCTCACTCGCAACAGGGTCTTTGGGTAAGATTTCCCTTTTAGAAGAGGTCTTACGGAATGCAACTTCCCAGGTTAATCCTCAGAGACTCCTCTATTACGGAGATCCACGCGGAATTCCTGAATTACGCGAAGCCATAGCAAAGATGCATGGGGTCACTGAAGGAGAGGTTTTAGTGACAAGCTCAGGACAGCAGCAGCTTAAGCTCGTGTTTGATTGGATCAGCCAAAAAGGGCCGCTTACTGAATGGATCGCACAGGAACCCGGCTATGCAGGAGCGATGCATCACCTCCGAGAGAGAAAAGCAAAGCCGTTTAGACACGAATCTGAACTTCTTGAAATCATGGATGAATGGAGGGAGTATCATATGGCATCACCACCTCATATGGCCATTTATCTGACATCTACGTTGCATAATCCGACGGGACACACAACAGATGACGAGACACGAAAGCAGATTGCAAGGTTCGTAATGGAATCAGAAACATATCTTGTTGAGGATAACCCGTATGATTTCCTCTATGACGGTCAAGCGCCAAAGCCAATATCCAGAATGGTTTTAGGATCAAAATCCGTGTTTTTAGGCAGTTTTTCGAAAATTGTGGCTCCCGGATTGCGTGTTGGCTATGTTATCGGGACTGAAAAGACTATTCAAGAGCTGACGAAACGAAAGACACAATTCGATCTCTTCACTTCAACACTGTCTCAACTTGTTGTACTGCACGCGCTCAAGCAGGAGTATCTTCCTCAGCTTCGGGAATCGTTACGACAACGGAGGTGTATTGCACAGACTCGCCTGTTCACACTTGATCATACTCTTGACATCAGCAATCCGATGGGAGGCATCTTCCTCTATTTACGAGGAATGCCGGAAGGGCTCAGAACTCACGCACAGGAACAGTATGCGCTTACGCTGGATAATGATACATCGATGTACCTTGATAAAAAATCGCTGGGCACGCTACGAATTAATGCCGTGCAGAATACGGAAGAGGATCTTGTAGAGGGACTCGAGCGATTAGTCGCTGCGATCCATGATCTGAGGTGAGTGTATATGCAACGCATAACTCCTTCGCCGCAACAATGGGTGGAACAACTTGATATTCGAAACTATGCTGTGCGACAGGCACAGTCATGCGAGTATCTTGAAACGTATTTCGCTGGAATTACATCCCATTTGAACTTTGGACGGCAAGAAGTGGGAGAGCTCCTTGAGTATTTACTCACGATTCATCGTCGACAGTATGCAGATATTTCTGCACGCATACCTGTTCCCCATGACCCGCATCGGACGTCCTTTTATTTTCAGGAAATGGCCAGCAAACATCATCTCACGGCACTTGTGTCGAGCGCAATACACATGGAAGAGATTCAGGCACGATTGGTAATTCAAGCAGTGTCGTATTTACGCGGAAAAGATCGTTACCGGTTGCTCAAGGAATTCGAGTCCGAGGAGAATCGTATTTTTAGACCGGTATGGGGTGCGTTTTTCAGGGATGCGGGAACAAACGCGGAAAAAACGATTGCTGTATCAATACTGCTTGGACTCAATGAAGATCAACTTCACCGGACGCTCTCTATAGAAGACGCAGTAATGAAGGATATCTGGAGGCATAACCATGTCACTTGAAGTCATCGTTACCAGTGGAGGGACCATCTCCAAGATAGATGATGTGCGCCACGTAGGGAATTTCAGCAAAGGAACAACCGGAGCTAAGATCGCCGAAGCCTTTGCACGGGCAGGCGCAACGGTACACTACGTTCACAGTGAATCCGCTGTACTCCCGTTCCTTCGCAGCATGCGCATGAATCCTGAGCTTTCTCTTGAAGAAGAGCTTCAAAGACTTAGCAATATGCATGCTGAATGGGATCGTTTTGGTTATCGCGTTCAGTTCCATCCATTCACGACGTATGAATCATACGCTACAACAGTCCAAACTCTTGTTCAAGACGGCTCCAGCCAAGTCATCGTTTTAGCTGCTGCCGTCTCTGATTACGGAGCTAAGAAACAAGATGGAAAGATATCCTCAGATCACGAAAAACTCACGGTAGAACTTGAGCGATTGCCGAAGGTCATCTCGCTCGTCAAGCAATGGAATCCGAGGATTTTTCAGGTCGGATTCAAGCTTCTCTCAGGAGTTGGGATTGAGGAACTCGTGGATACAGCGTACAGGCATGGGATTACAAACCATAATGACCTTACCGTGGCAAACACTTTAGGAGACCAACCTGCAACGGTTTTAATCACGCCGGAAAAAGGACTTGAGGCTGTGTCACGCTCTGAATTGCCGGAGCGATTAGTGCAGCGCGTGAAGGAGCGATACAGCACGCGCCATTACCGTACTGTGCTCCATGTGGATCAAGATTTTGCAAAAAGGGAGCTCAAGGAGTTCCAGGATAACGTGAGACAACTCTATGCGCTCAACTTATTTGAGCCTTACTATGAAGGGGCGAGTTGCCATTTCGGTTTCCTGGCGATGCGTGCCGGGACTGGATTTTATATTACTGCGAGAGGCAGCGACAAAGAGCGGATACCTATAGAGGATATTGTTTATGTAGAAGCTTTAGAACATCCCCGGCTTAAGATCCATGAGGACTCGCAAGGAAAAAAAGCATCCTTGAATGCGAATGTAGCGGCTGAAATCTTCATAACACGGCCAGAGGTTTCGATGATTCTGCACAGTCATATCTTCCCTGGTTTTGAAAATGTTACAACCACGGATTATGCTCCCGGAACACAGGAAGATGCCCGTGAAGTGCTCCAGCACTTACAACACGGAGAATCTGCAGTTGAGATGCACAACCATGGTATCATTGTCCTCGGTTCTTCTGTGGAGGACATCATTGCGAAGATTGGCGAGAATCATGTGTATACTGCCCATCCTGAGATCTATGACGCACTGTATCACCGATTCAGAGAGTCACCGGAATTTTTTCAACTCTGCCAAAATATGGTCAGACCAGAAGAACGCATCCTGGATGTTGGCGCGGGAACAGGATTGGTGAGCAGACATCTCGTGTCTTTAGGTTACAAGCATGTCGATCTCGCTGATATTAACCCAACGATGCTTAACATAGCTCGGAAGAGACTTGGTCAGAATCATGAGTACATCGTTGCACCAATGCAGCAGCTCGGAATGCAAGGCGCGTACGATGCGATCGTTGTTCGCCAGGCAATCAATTATGCTTTGGGACAAGAAGAGCTTGCAAAAACATTGAGCTCATTTATGGAAGCTCTTGCACCAGGGGGGCGGCTAATCTTCAATGCCCCTCATTTTCAGCCGAGAGCCCAGTATCCAGAAAGGGCTGAGAGATATACTGATCAAGGAACTGAAATTGTAGTGCATGAAATGAATCTTCTTGAAGGAAGAGTGCTTACGCATACGCAGCGCTGCACGTTCTTTAGCCCCGAATCGATTAAGAAAGCGTATGACCTGAATCGGTTCTGGATGTACACGCCCCAGGAATTTGAAAGTGCTTTGCACGAAGCAGGTTTTAGGGATGTATTTTTTTACGGAAAGGGGTTGGAACCTCTTTCAGCCGCCAGTAAAACCTTGTATGCGGTTGCCTCAAAGGACAAGTCTTTTAAAGGATAAAACACTCCGTCCACAGCATGCCGCGGTGGCACAACCTGGTACGCGCTAGAATGCCTCTGGCATCCTGCGTGCAGGATACTGCGCTAGATTGCTATGAACAGAGTTCATATGAAACTTGCAGTATCACGCAATGATCTAGTGTCCGAAAGGATTTCCGAGTTCAAATCTCGGCCGCGGCGTATTGACCTTACGGCGTAAAGCCATATTTAATATGGAGCCGTATTAGGTCATTTATATACCTCTCATTCTTGCGAAAATAGCATGGAAACCATAAGATCGATATATGGCAAGAGTAGAGACAATGTATATGAAAGGGAACTTGCGAAGCTGGCTGAGGACAAGATAGAGGAGCAAAGCAAGGAGCTCATCAGAAGGTATCAAGATGCCTTGTTTTCAAAAGGATGTGGCAAAATAAGGGTTTCTAAGCTCTCGTCCCAATTGAGAAAGGTGTCCGCACTGCTGGATAAACCTCTTGATGATGTAGATCAGAATGATATGAGTATACTCATATCGGGCATCAATAGAGATCAGGACTATGCTGAAGCAACGAAAGGGGACTATAGGAGATGCCTCAAGCAATTCTATGCCTGGTTTGAGGAGCAAGACGGGCGTCTCAAAGGCAACAATGAGCAAGAAATCCAGAAAGCTCAAAGGTTCTATAAATTTCTGAACAAAGAAGTAAAGGCATCTTACAGAAAGCGGCTGATTGATCCCAGCACTATTATCACCAAGCAGGATATAGACACGGTGGTGTCAAACGGTTGCTGTTCTATCAAAGAAAAAGCTCTTGTAAAGTTTCTGCATGAAACGGGTGTTAGGGCTGGCGAGTTGCTGAATATGAAAATCAAGGATATTGTTTTCAGCCGTAGCTATGCTGAAGTTATTGTGAACGGAAAAACTGGGATGCGTAAGATCCCTATTGTGAGCTCCATTCAGTATCTTGTCGCGTGGCTTGGCGTGCATCCCCGCAAAGATGATGATTCTGCATATGTCTGGCTAGGAGAGAACCGAAAAATAATGCATATGCCAATGCAGCATAGAGGAGTACAAAAGATGATAGATCGTTGTTTCGATAGAGCACTCATTAAGAAGAAACATAATCTCCACTGGTTCAGACATTCTCGCGCCACTTTGTTGGCACCGAAGCTGCCGGAGGCTTTACTCTGCAAGTACATGGGGTGGACACTTGGAAGCAGACAGATAAAAACGTATGTACATCTATGTACAGAGCAGCTACAAGATGCGTACCTTATGCTCAACAACATCAAGCCTAAGAACGAAAACGGCAAAGAGTCTATCATATGTGGCTGTGGATCTGCAAATGACAGCATTGCGCGATATTGTCATACCTGCGGAAGGCCTCTCAATGTGGAGATTGCTATACAGGACAAAGAAATGATGAAAACGGAGATGGATAAGAGCGTACAGCTACTTTTGGAGATTGCCAAAGACCCTGAATTGATGAAAGCATTTGAGGAGTTTAGGAGAAGACCGTGACGCTGGGATATAGTTAATGAAATAACCTTTTTTTGCATAGTTACCACTATCTTTGAGACAGACTTCTCTAACTGCTAGGCTCCTCTATCTCAGGAGGAATGTTAGCCCGACAATAACCATCATGGCGATTGTCGTAGCGGCTTTGCCACTCTTACCTTTGCTACATAGGTAAATTCCGACCGCGGCACCGATCAGTATGATAGTGCCCAACTTTGTTGGGTGATCCGTGACGTAGTTTATGGCTTTCGCTATTTCTTCCAATAATTCTATTGGGGTTGTCATTGATTTCTCAAGAAATCAGAATTGTTTACGCCTTTTTATACTTTGTGAAAGAAGAAGCGTTGTTACTTTTGAGTTTAGATAAATTTTTATATACCCTCTCAATTGAGAAGGAAAGTGGCACACAAGTCATTGATTTCTCAAAATGACTTCTTTTGTGCCACTTTCTTTTTTTTATTTCATATGTGGCACCTTTGCGCTTTTAATCTTTATCGTTTGATTGCTGCTAAATTAGTGCTTTATTCTGAAGAACATTTATAAAGAGGCATTCCCTCGAGTTGCAAAAATGGTGGCTGGTGGATTCTTTGAAAAGAACGAAAAATATATTGCGGGGGTATTCCTAGCACTTGTTGTCTTAGCAATAATCTATATACCCCCCTACATTGCATCAAAACCCCCTGCGTCACTCTACGCCCCCCTATGTAAATTCACTGGATCCCTGGATTCTAACTTAATACGGGCTGAAAAACAGCGCGTAAATGTTCCTGATTATGATGCAGATATTTTTGTTGAACCTCGGAAAGAAAAGTATAACGTCGAGACAAATGTGGAATTCACCGTCAAGATCAAAGATAAGGGCATAAGAAAACTCAACTCTAGCTATTTTTATATTTTTCTGGTTGACAGCGACAACTTCATGCGTGGCATCTTCCCCTGTTTCTGCGGACAGACAGAGTTCAAAATTGAACCGTACGGATATCGCTGCATGGGAAATGATTGCGGATTTTCTGGCGGAAGCGCTAAACTTGCGCAGTGGACTAAAGGCTTCGAGTATAACGGTCTTGATGGAAGGGGATACCATTGTACAGACACTGAGAATTCTTTTTGTGTTGCAGGAGATTGTAGATCTAGAACTTCCATAGTGGAAGGGATTATTGATGACAAAGAATTAGTTTATACATTCAACGTAGATAAACCTGGGACTTGGAAAGTATACGCATTTCTTTTTGAAGAGAACTACTTTCCAAGAAGTTTTGCGGTCTCAATGGATAATATGGCGTATTCGAATGCAATTGCAGTGGGAGAAT
>CAZHJH010000040.1:0-11848 GCA_964533475.1 uncultured Methanosarcinales archaeon | reverse complement strand
AAACGCCCTAAAGGGCGGGGGTTTAAACCCTAGCTCGCTACGCTCGCTCTAAGAATTTCGATGTGTAATTTTGCAAAACGCTGCATAGAGATATACCATGGTGAAAAGGGATACTCTTAAAGTTGATTCTGTAACAATATCCGCAATATATACCCAAGTCATTTTTCGAGATTGTATTAACGATAAAATGACCATTTCTGAATTATCGGAAGAGATGGAGATTAGAGGTTATAACCCTAATCTGTACAGTGAAAAGGCGTTTCTTAAATTGATACTTCAATTAGTTGAGAATTATGAAAACAAGAGAGTCTCATTAAAGGACGCCAAAAATATTCTTGAAGAAGCAATTAACAAAAAAGGTTTACAGAGATGGGGCGATGGTTTAATTGTAACCCCTCTTTTCTTAGATTATGCGGAAAAAACTGGGGAAGGTAATTTTGATGTAGATATTACGCAGTTGGAAATTGAGAAAAGATCTGAAAAAATATCTTTAGTTTGTCCTTATTGCGAGAATCCAGAGGTTCAGGTTCAACCGAAAAAGACGGAGGAGGAATACAATTGCCCCGAATGCAATAAGGAATTTTTAGCTATTATCGGCATTGTGAGGGGCGCAAGAGGTTTGGGGGGTTATGTTGCGCATCAAGTGGTTATACGAATAAAGAATATCGAAGGAGGAGAATCCACTATCTCTTATTATCCCAGATATCAGGGGTTAGATATTCGTTCAGGGGACTTAATTTCAGCGATATATAAAATGGAGAGTGGCTGGTTAAGTAGCGGGTATAGTGATAAACCAGCATTGATGCAGAACTTCAATCTTGGAACATATACAACCAAATTATGAGAATAATCTAATCCAATAACGGGAGAACTAGTGCAACTTTTCAATTTCCCCATCAATAAAATACTTTCTCACCATCTGCTTTAAAGTCTTCAAATTCCATAATTCCACGGGTGCTTCTCGTGCCTGCTCCTTTGCTTGAACTGTGAAGTCAGACGTCGTCACAACAATTGCCTTATTTGCTTTAACTTTCCACATCGCACCCAATATCTGTTGAACAACAACGTTTCCGACGTTATTCCCGATCCTGTTTTGTTTACATTGGACAGCTATTATGTCCTGATCGTCCTTTGCTATGATATCTATTCCAAAATCTCCCGTTTTCCTTGTGACCTCCGTGTGATAACCCATCTTTCTGAACAATTTGGCAACGAATTCTTCAAATTCATAATGTCCGATGTTACCAAAATTTTGACCCATAATCAATTTTGTCTCCTGCCATTTTTCTACTTGAGTAGGAGGGGCCCATATATTCTCAAATTTGACTAAGCCTTTCTTTCTTTGCCCTTCTTCGAACGAACGCTCCTCCTCCCTCCGTTTAATGTCCTCGATATCATCCAATTTTTGTCTCATCCTCATAAGCATGTCAACACGCCCTCTATATTTAGTTAACATAACAAAATAATACCCGAAGGAAATTAAAAAGGAAAAAAATAAAGCGCTGCCCGCTTTTAACCCAATAAGAGCACTAAGCACAAGTACCACAATATAAACTATCAAGATATCGAGCCAAATTCTCAGTTTTTGCTTTCTTAGTTTCTGGATGTCTGTATCAATTTGTGTGTAGGGGACTTTATTGATATCGGCATATCGATTAACCAAAGACTTCCTCTTTTCAAGCATACTAACTATGGTATATTTACCTTGCGGATAGACCAAAGCCAAACCAATGGCGAAGATAATTAAATCAAGAAGATAATCCAGCTTTGTATATTTGTCGTCGGTAATCAGGATGATCAACATTAATATAGAAAACAGAAGAATGACCATACCAATAATGAATAGTACTAATTTGAGGGCTTTTTTTATGGTACCATCCATTTATTTCACTCCATCCTTAAAAACGCATCAATATATTCCATGATTGCGTCTTTTTTCTCCACATTGATTGAAACCTGCATTCCATAATTTGTTTTTTTCACGTACAGTATTCCTTCCTTGACAAGATCTGTCGATAGCACTTTGACTTTTCCCTTCAGCTCTGGTGGGAATCCCTTAAATGTGTGCTCAATGGCTGTATGACTGTGTTCGAATTTTCCAGCGCGCGTTAGCTTATGCAGGATTTTTCCTTTGATCTGCTTGTCCGTCCACATTAGTCCACCAAAATGGACTTTGAAAGGTAAGATTTATATACTTTTCGCTTAAATTCATAATCATATTCATAATCACACGGAGTATATGAGGTGCACCATGGAAACATCATTATTGCTTGGACTTACAGGAGATCTTCCCCTATTTCGCATCATTGATTTTCTCCTTGGGAACAAAGGCATGGACTTCAGCAAGACTGATATTGCAAAAGGCGCGCAGATTTCAAGAGCGTCTCTGTTTAACTACTGGGGCGAGCTCGAAAAAAGAGGAATTGTAAAGGTAACACGCAGATACGGAAAGACTAAACTCTATACGCTCAATGCAAAAAGCCCCGTGACACAAAGGATCATCGATCTTGAAAAAACGCTCATCGCAGAAGCGCTTCAAAGTGCGCGAAAAGATAAGGAGATTATTCTTGAGCATTGAAGACAACAACATTTTTAAACCTCAATTCTTCCCATAGACGCTATGCCAAAAAAGAAGGTGTTTATTACAGGAGTAGCTGGATTTCTCGGAAGCCATCTCGCGGACGCGATGCTTGCTGAAGGATATGAGGTTGCGGGCTGTGATAACCTTATTGGAGGATACGCGGATAATGTCCCCAAGGGCGTTGAGTTTCATAAGATCGATTGCGGCGACCTGGAAGCGATGAGGAAGGCTACAAAAGGCACAGAGATTATGTACCATTGCGCGTGCACGGCGTATGAAGGACTGAGCGTATTTTCTCCAAGCCTTGTTGCGCAAAATACGTATCAGATTACAGCTTCTGTGATCAGCGCTTCGATTGCTAACAAGGTAAAGCGTTTCGTCCATTGCTCAAGCATGGCCCGTTATGGCACGCAGAAAGTTGTCCCATTCACAGAGGATCTCGTATGCAAGCCCCAGGATCCGTATGGAATCTCAAAATATGCGTCTGAACTCTTATTGCGGAACCTTGCAGAAGTGCATGGCATGGAGTATGTCATCGTCGTTCCCCATAATATCATCGGACCGCGGCAGAAGTATGATGATCCGTACAGAAACGTTGCCTCAATCATGATTAACCTCATGCTTCAGGGAAGACAGCCCATTATTTATGGAGATGGCGAGCAGAAGCGCTGTTTCTCGTTCGTCCAGGATGATATCGACTGCCTGAAAAAAGTCGCGTTCCAAGACAATGTGCTTGGAGAAGTGATCAATATTGGGCCTGATGAGGAGTTTATAACAATCAATGAACTTGCGCGAAGGATTGCTGGGCTCTTGTCTTTTAATCTCAAACCCGTATACATGCCGGGAAGGCCTCAGGAAGTACTCCTTGCCGCGTGCAGCGCAAACAAAGCTCGGAAGTTACTGGGTTACAAAACGAACGTGAGGCTTGATGAGGGACTCAGGAGCATGATTGCGTACATTAAGGAGAGGAAACCAAAGCCATTCACGTATCACATTACTGTGGAGATTAACAATAGGATGACTCCCGAGACATGGAAAAATAATTTCTTCAACAAGTACACAGCGCGATGAGTGGTTTGCAGATGCCTTCTGGTGCGATTCGCATGCAATTACCCTTGCACAAAGTTTAAATACCATGCACGTTCGCTGAACACTCATGGAAGACGCTGAACAAACCGTAAGCAGGCCATTAAAAATATCTCTCGTCCAAGTCATCAACCCGAATGTCAAGGGGGCGATGAACAAAGACTTAAACGGCGGGTTTGGCACGGCAGATGATTATGGAACGACGATAACGTCAAAGATACTGCAACGTATAAAAGGGAAATGGGTGAGACTCCCCGTCATCTCATTCGCCTATCTGCAGACCATTTTGCGGGAGAAAGGCCATACCGTTACCTATTATGAGGAATCGCTACCTGAACAACCGAGCGATCTCATTCTGCTGTATGGAAGCATTGTGGATTATAAATACGAGAACGAGGCAGGACAGAAATTAAAAAAGAAATTTCCTGAGGCAAAGGTTGGATTCTTCGGTCCATTTGTCTCTGTCCGACCCGATCTTTTCGCAACCTGCGATTTCGTTTTGATAGGAGAGCCAGAGCCTTTTTTTATGCGTGAGTTTACGTCGTTGGACGAATTGAAGGGAAATGTTCTCGTTAAAAGCGCAACGACGATTGAAGACCTGCCTACTCCCTCATACGACGGTTTCCCGCTGCATCGCTACGGGTATTCCCCAGCCAACAACAAGCGTCCATTTCTGGTCCTGCTGGCGAGCAAAGGCTGTCCATACAGCTGCAGGTACTATTGTGTCTATGGAGAATACCAAGGAGCAAAAATCAGGCAACGATCGCCAAAAAAAGTCGTTGATGATATTGTCTCGTTGCAAGAAAAGCATAAAGTCAAAGGTATACAATTTCGGGACCCCGTTTTTGGCCTCAACCGAAATTTCATTCCTGAATTTTGCGGGGAGATCATGAAGCGCCATGTAAAAATTCAATGGGGCATGGAGACACGGCTTGATCTCCTCAATGAGGAAAACCTCAAGATGATGTACGCTGCGGGATTGCGTAACCTTAATGTCGGCATTGAGACAAATGATCCTGAAGTGGCAAAGATGAACAAACGCCTGCTCGTTCAGCAACAGCACCAGGAGCATATCATTCGATTCTGCGACAAGCTCGGAATAAAGGTATCCGCATTTTACATTATAGGATATGATGGGGACACGGTTGAAACCGTTCGAAATACAATCAAATATGCAATCCGGTTGAATACTCCGCTTGCGCGATTTGCAGTTTCAACACCGTACCCCGGAACTCGTTTTTATGACCAAATGGAAGCGTCTGGACGTCTGCTCACAAAAGACTACACCCAATACACGCAATTTCATCCGGTGTATAGACATGAAAATCTCTCCCCGGAACAAATAACTGCATTGTTGTCGGAAGCATATCGCAAGTATTACTTCCGGCTTTCATTCGTGTGGAATACACTGAGATGGAAAATTCGGGAGCTCACAAGCACCTAACGATTTGACATGCGCCATTCCGCTCCTTGTGCTGAACGGACGATCACGACGTCAGTTCTTGCGCATCAAGTCACGTTTCAGCAACAGCCCGTAGAAAAGCGTTTCCGTGACGAGCGCGTACGTTTTAATCTTTGATTTTCCTGTTGTCCGGTGATAGTGGCTGATGTCCACTTCTGTGATTTTCATATGCTGCTTATACGCCTTAGCCAGCGTTTCCGTATCGATAAACCAAGGGGCCTTTAGGTATCTCAATCTGATCTTGTCCATGGTTCCCCTCTTAAACGCCTTAAGGCCACAGTTCACATCGCTGAGTTTGATCCCGAACATAGTTCTGTTGAAAAAATTGAAGCCCTTGGAAAGGATTTTCCGGTAGATTGTGTCATGCCTGTTTTTTCGCTTTCCGCTGCAGATGTCATACCCTTCCTCCACTTTCCCGATGACGGTAATGAGATCCTTGGGATCATATTGATAGTCTGCATCGATAAAGGAGATGATCTCTGCGTTCGTGAGCGCGAAGCCGCGCATAACCGTCTGCGTTTTCCCCATGTTTTTATTATTTGTGTAGACTTTCAGATGCTTGATTTCTTTCTTCAAGCTGTTGAGAATTTTAAGCGTAGAGTCCGTACTCGCATCATTCACAACCAGTATATCATAATGGTCATAGTGTTTTGAAAAATGCCTGTCAGCATCTCTGATGACCCTTTCTATCGATTTTTCTTCATTATATACTGGAATAATCACAGCGATTTTTGGCTTTTTTTTCATCGCATCACCTATTTTCTGCATATTTGGTATTCTTTGTCTTTATAAGGTTTCCTGATCCGCATGCGCTACGCTTTCTTATACACGGTAAAATGGCCGATGCGCCGCTGCAACTCAAAAGAGGGAGGTATCCTAAACGTATCTGAAGGAGACGTCACGATGACACGGACGCTTGGATTTGCATACACGGTTGGCAGCGCATCCGTAAACCGATGATCTGAAGGGTATGACATGACAAATTCCCTTTCGGCATAATACGCAATGCTCTGGGGAGCAATAATAATCTCATTCGGAGATGTGATGTCCTGGACAAATCGTGCAGTGTCCACTACTCCCTGCTGCCCATACGCGTATGTTGTCGAGTACGTGGCTGTAAGCTGAATTCCATTCAGGATTAGGCTTGATACGATGAGCACTACCCCGCATGCGAGCAACAGGGCTTTGTACGTTGCGTGCCTAAACGCGAGGAATACGCCAAACGCCACGATCAGAGGGAGAGCCACACTTAAGCCCTTAAGGTTTTCAAAAAGGTATCGTGAGAGGTCCGACTCAAAACTGATTGTATGAATGAAAAAGAAATTATGGGCCAGAAAGGGATCTTTGATGACCATGAGGGATAATACGGTGACGGCAAGCGCGGAAACGGCGATTGCCGAGTATGGAATGCGACGCATGGGGAGAAGCGATGATACTGCTAATCTGCTCAAGAGGATCATAGCAATAGGCAGCATGGGAATGAAATACTTTGGAAATCCATACGCGGAATGCTGAATGAAGACAAAGAATGCTGTAATTGTGATACAATAAATCCATAGGAGACCCTCATAGCTGACTTTCTGACTTGCCTTATTCCTCACAAAGTCATACAGGGCGATGCACAGGAGCACAACGGCAGCAGGCATGATCCACATTATGATATTTTTAATGCTCCAAAGGAAGAAGGCAACATTCGCAAGCAGGGAAGCGCTGTTCTCTGCGCTTAAGAATTTGAGGTTATGGTCAAAGGGGAGCCAAAAGGAGACATCGAGCGCGTTTGTGTACAAATACCAGGTGCCAATAAAAGACGCGATGCCGATCGCTCCCATCGCCACGACGGGAAAAACTGCTGCGGCAACCCTGCGCGCCCTGAATCCATCAATGCACGCATGGACGAGGATCGCGGCGCCGAGAAAAAAAACGCCCTGAAACTTTATCCAAGAAACGACTCCCAACAGGATTCCGAGACACAGCGTACGTGTCATGCCCGGGGCAAGTTTCGTATAGAAAAAGAGGAAGAGCGCCATGAAAAAGGTGAGCATTGTCCCATCGATGTCTATCAAGAGTGAACTTTGAACGGCAAAAGGACTGATTGCATAGAGCAGGCACGCAGATCCCGCGATGATATGCTTGTTTTTATCATGCCTAAATGCGGTCAGCGACAAAAGATACATCATCCCTAATGTGAGCAATGAAAACACGATTCCAAGGCTGCGCGCAGAAACCTCGCTCACCCCGAATAGATAAAATTGAGCAGCCAATGTGTAGATATAAAGGGGAGGATGGACAAGCATGAGCTGCCCTTGATCTAATATGCCCAAATCGAGGTAGGGCAAATCACCCTGGAGGAGATGCTCTGCAGGAATTATGAATACTAATTCATCGATCATGAATGGCTTTGTGAGCGCGGGCAATGTGAATACCAGATACAGGAGCATTCCAAGTATCAGAAGCATGACACCAAAGCTTTTTTTGCTCAACATCGCCATGATAGCAGTCCTTCATTGAGATATTTAAGGGTTATGGTTACAATGCTTTTGATCACGTTGTTGATGGCGAAGAGGTTTTGTGCGCAAACGCTGACTTTCCACAATGAAACTTCTTGGAGGCAGAAGAGAAATGAAAGAGGTGAATAGAGCGCAGGGAATTGAAAGGTTGGTTGCTTGAATTTATCCTCTTACCTCAACACGCTGCACAAACGCCTCCATAAATCTTTTCATCCTCTCCAAATGCTCTCGCGGATACGGCTCTTTGAGTTCAAACTGCGGATTTAATAATGGGCCGCGGTTCGAGAACTGCTGTATGTAATAGTGTTTTGCCCCTCGGATGAGATTCGAGATCTGTTCCGCATCGTCCTTCGAAAAAAACTCTGGAACTGCCGTTGTCCTGAATTCATATTCAACTCCGGAGTGCATGAGCAGCCCGACACTGTCTTTGAACTTCTGCAGCGCCGTGGCTCCCGTGAGCTCGACGTATTTTGCCAGCGATGTCTTCACATCAACCGCAACATAGTCCACTGCGTCAAGAATTCGTTTCAGCAACTCGGGATGAAATCCGTTCGTGTCAAGTTTGACAAGAAATCCTGCGGATTTTAACCGCTGCAAAAATGCGATGATTTCCGGATAAAGCAACGGCTCGCCGCCTGTAACGCAAACCCCCTCAACATACTGCTTCCGAGCAAGAAGCAGAGAAAAAACCTCGTCTTCGGGAATGCACGGCTGTGTCGGATCAGGATGCACCAAACTTGGATTGTGGCAATAGCCGCAGCGCAGATTACAGCCGGAAACAAACACGACGCTGCATAAATGCCCCGGATAATCTACCAAACTCAGCTTCTGCACTCCTCGGATGGGTAGCATTATAATTTGGTATACTCAACACGATCCTTGAATTCCTGCTGTTTTCCAGCGTTCCAGTTTTGCACAGGCCTGAAATAGCCCACAACCCGGCTGTACACTTCGCAGTCTTTCCCGCATTCGTTCATGTGGTCACCTCTTTTTCCATCTCAATATGATGAGGACACGTGAAATGCTCACCAGCGATATAGCCATGCTCCGGGCAGACGCTAAATGTCGGAGTAAGCGTGAAGTACGGAAGCTTGAAATTATACGCGACCTTTTTCACAAGCTCCCGGGCAACTCTCCAGTCATCAATCCGCTCACCTAAAAATCCGTGCAAAACGGTTCCTCCCGTGTACAACACCTGCAGCTCATCCTGGTGCTGAAGCGCCTCAAAAAGGTCTTCCGTGTGGCTGACAGGAAGATGCGTTGAGTTTGTATAGTAGGGATCTTTCTCACCCTGCGTGATAATGTCGGGATATTTCTTCTTGTCAATCCTCGCAAACCTATGGCTCACACCCTCGGCTGGAGTCGCTTCCAGATTAAAGAGATGTCCTGTTTCCTCCTGATATTTTGATAGCCTGTCACGCATGAAATTAAGGACTTCAATCGCGAACGCCTTGCCTTCAGGCTGCGCAATCGTAACATCCCTTCCAAGGAAGTTCATGATCGCCTCATTCATGCCGTTCAATCCTATCGTGTTGAAATGATTGTGAAGGTTCACGAGATAGCGCTTCGAAAACGGGAGCAACCCGTTGTCCATGTTATGCTGGACAAGCTTTCGCTTGATCTCGAGCGCCTGTTTTCCGAGATCCATGATGTTTCCAAGCCGATCAAAAAATTCTTCCTTTGTTTTCGAGAAATACCCTATGCGCGGCAGATTGATGGTTACAACTCCAACGGAGCCCGTCATTTCTCCAGATCCAAATAATCCTCCTCCTCGCGCTCTCAGCTCACGCAGATCCATACGCAGCCTGCAGCACATCGACCTCACATCCGAAGGAATCAATGAGCTATTTACAAAATTCTGGAAATACGGAATACCGTACTTTGCCGTCATCTCAAACAGCAATTTCGCGTTCGGATGCTCCCAGTCAAAGTCCTTCGTAATGTTATATGTTGGGATCGGAAATGTAAACACGCGGCCTTTCGCATCCCCCGTCGTCATCACTTCAATGAATGCCTGATTGATCATGTCCATCTCCTTCTGACAATCACCGTACGTGAAGTCAAGCGTTTCACCGCCTACGACTGCTTTCTGCTTCTTCATGTCTTCCGGGCACATCCAGTCTAACGTGATGTTTGAGAATGGTGTTTGCCCGCCCCACCTGCTCGAAATGTTCATATTAAAAATGAAACCCTGAATCGCCTGCTTGACATCATCATACGAGAGGTTCTCTACTCTAACGAAAGGCGCGAGGTACGTATCAAATGAAGAGAATGCCTGCGCGCCCGCCCACTCATTCTGCAGCGTTCCAATGAAATTGATGAGCTGCCATGTGATCGCGTTCAGATGCTTCGCGGGTCTCGAGTCAGTTTTTCCGGGCACCCCATTAAATCCCTCATGCACAATCTGGCGTATGGACCAGCCCGCGCAATAGCCGATGATTCCCATGCTTAAATCATGAAGGTGAAAGTCGCCGCGCCTGTGCGCGTCGCTTATTTCCGGAGGATAGACATTATTAAGTGTGTAATGCGCCGTGAGCGAGCCTGCGGTATGCAGAAGCAATCCTGAGAAGGAGTAATTCACATTTGAGTTCTCATTCACTCGCCAGTCTTTTTGCTTGAGATAGCCGTCAACCATGCCTTCAACGTAATTAACGACTGCTTTGTCCTCCCTGAGCTTCTGGTGCTGCTCTCTGTAAAGGATATATGCCTTCGCTGTTTTCGCGTGTCCCATCTTCATGAGAACGCTCTCAACGAGATCCTGCACTTGCTCTACTGTGGGAATTTTATCCGAGCTGTATTGATATTCAAGAATGGCTACAACCTTTTGGGCTAATTCTTCCGCGCGCTGCCTGTCATGGCCGCCAACGGCCTGCGCCGCCTTAAAGATCGCGTTCGTTATGCGTGTTTTTTCGAATTCAACGATTCTGCCATCGCGCTTGCGTATTTTAGTTATATGGGTGCTGTAGTCTCCGTTCAACATTGAATTCCCTCTTTTTTTGAGCGTTCCCTCTACTTCGCTTGCTCAACGATTGTTAATGCACAGTACTCTTTCGCCGTGGTAAATAATACAACAGATTGTACCTATTACATTCAATAGATACAATATATTGATTTTTTATCGAAATAGGTCATATATATACTTTGTGGTTTTGGAAAATAGAGGATGGAAATTGGATATCTAAGAGGATAGGTGTTTCGTATGATTAACGCATGAAACGCATACACAAATCTTTTAAACTTGCGGAAAATTTGAGACAATATGCCACCGTCGCATAACCTGGTACGCGCTGGAAACTGACGTTTCGCTGGTCTCCTACCCGCAGGAGATTGCGGCGGCCTTGAGCGTCGAACACAAAACATGTTCTGCAAACACAGCCGCTTTCCGCAAGGATATCCCGGTTCATCCTCAAAAATTGAAAATTTTTGGGAACTTAAAAAACGCGACAATGCCGCGATCGCATAATCTGGTATTGCGGCGGCCTTGAGAGCCGCTTTCCGCAAGGATATCCCGGTTCAAATCCGGGTCGCGGCGTTTTTTAAGTAATCCGGGCGGTGGCGTTTATTGTCTATCGATAGGTATATAAGGAAAGAAATTTCAAAGAAGCCGTATGACGAGAGTATTATCCACTCGAGAGTTTGATGCATGGGAACGCCTTCTTCCAAAAGACTATCAAGAACAGATCGCGGCGATTATTGCGCAGCTGAAAGAAAGTCCCTTGGTGGGAAAGCCGCTGGGATATCCTTTTTTCAGAGAGAAAAAATTTGGAAAGTATCGTGTCTATTACCTCGTCTACGAGGATATTGATACTGTTCTGCTTATTACAGTCAGTGACAAAAAAGCGCAGCAAGAAACCATTGACCGCATTAAGAAAGACTTAGACTTCTACAAGGAGATTATTAAGAAAAACATTTAACGCTCACGAATTCTTCCTTCCGCAGCGTCCTTTAACCCACGCTTGATGCTCAGCGCTAAATCCTCCTGCGCGATTTGTTCGAGGCGCTTCAGGTATTCATATTCCTCTTTGGGAATCGTTACGGTTTCCATAGCAGTTCTAAATCGGCAGAACTATATAAATATAGTTGGTGAGAATTCCTACAAATAATCTGGGCGGTGGCGTTATGTATTCAATGACCCATGGACGATCAGCAGAAGGCTATTGTGACGTCCTCCGCCGCCCTGAAGGGCGGGGCTTCCGGTGTTAGCTGAATACG
>CAZHJH010000039.1:5145-11947 GCA_964533475.1 uncultured Methanosarcinales archaeon | reverse complement strand
GCGCATCTGTTTCGTTCTACAATACCGTCGACGAAGCGAAGTTTTTTGTGGAGCATGTCAATAGCATTGTTAAAAATCTGCATTGAAGATGATTTCTTATTAAAGGTAGTTAAGTGAGAAGATAAGACGGGAAACGTTTACTAATATTCGCTTTCGCTAGGCTTTCTGCTCGCGAGTCTGCGCACCACTTGTCGTCCACATTCATATAACAAACTTGCGGCTATAGGCACTATAAGCCAGCCGAAGTTTTCTGGTCTGCCGTCTGAAAGATCGTTAGCAACTGCAATTAAAGATACCCACCTTGCGAGTGGCTCGACTCCATAACTTGTATACAAAGCAGCTCCTGCTGTGGTTCTATTCATTTCATTTATGACAGGACTATTCTCGTAATCAAGGCATATGCGCTCGACTTCCCGGGGAATATCTGAGTCATCCATAATCGGCCTTTGATGATACATTTTAGAAACGTGCGGCGCGATCATTTTATAGATCCAGCGAGTTGGCGAGCTAAATCCAGGTTTATATTCTGGCTGCGTTAGCTCTCTCCGGAGAAAGGTAGGTGTAGTTGCAGCATTAACAATGCCGTCTAGTGTTCCTAAAAGAACTCCCGCGCCTTGATCTAGTACTACTGTGTCTTCTGCGACGCGATAAAATGCGTTCTTAAGTAGTGAATTTACTTGCATTAATAAGGAATAGTGGGGGGTGCTTTATAAAACTTTCCATTGTTAGTCACTTAATAGTAGTATTGTTTCTCTCCTCCCTTCTCGGGAATTTAATCCTCTCATTCCCGAAAAAATTCAGAGGATAGAGCCCCTATAATGTTTAGATCCCGATTGTTAACCTTGCTTTCGGTTGAGAACCGAACTGGATTATTATTCCTTTTAGGTATTTAATCTAAGAAAATGCTAGAAGTGTTTCAAGAAACATGATGAACCGTTCCGTGAATAAACCCAAATGTTTAAAAACAAGTCCCCGTTGCATGAGTAGCACTGTCTATGAAGAAGAAGCGACGAGTGGGATTAGCCAAGCGCTATATCAAGAAGCGGTGGGATTTTCTCAGCCAGGACCGAAAAGGCATCATGCATATTGAGGGGCTTCCCGTAACGAAGCTCGCAAAAAAGTATGGAACGCCGTTCTACGTGCTTGTGGAGAGAAAGATTAGGGAAAAAATGCGGCTCTTCAGAGAAGCATTTCCGTACCATAAGCTCAAGATCCAATTTGCGTCGAAGTGCAACTCGAACCTGGAAATTCTCAACATTGTGCGCCAGGAGGGCGGAGAGATCGACGCGTCTAGCATTGGGGAGATTATCCTCGCGCTGCTCGCGGATTTCGAGCCGCATCAGATCACGTTCACGAACCTGAACAAAAGCGAGCAGGATATTTACTTCGCGGCGCAGATTGGCGTCCAGGCGATCACTGTGGATTCGTACGAAGAGCTCAAGAAAATCGAGAAGATCGGTGAAGCGCTTGACAAGAAGATTGACGTGTTCATCCGCGTGAATCCCCTCATCGAGATCGGAAAGTACAGCACAAAGAGGCATAAGTATGGAATTCCGTTCACAAACGTCCAAAAATCAATTGACTATGCTATTGATTCCAAGTACCTCACCCTCACAGGATTTCATTTTCATGGCGGGTATGTCACCACATATCTCGGCTATTTCCGCGCCCTCAAGAAGATATTCAAGCTCATCGCGCACTGCAAAAAACGAGATGTGGAGATTAAGAGCATTGATCTTGGAGGCGGTTTTCCGTACGAGAATGACAGCCCCCATTACTACTCACCGAAAGATTTTGGAAAGAAGCTCATTAAGTATCTTGAACACCTCTGCAAGCGCCATGAAGTCGTGCAGCCTAACCTGATATTCGAGCCGGGCAAGGCGATTGTCATGAACGCGGGCATAGGCGTGTTCAGCGTGTTGAGCAAGAAGAAGCTTCCGAAGCGCGCGATGATCATCACAGATGCCTCAACGTACGGATTCCTCCCGGACGTTCTCGTGATTAAAGCAGATTACCCCATCCTCCCGGCAACGAAGATGAACAGGCGCCGTATCAGGACATATGACCTTGCGGGATGCACGTGTGATTATATTGACATGCTTGAGCATAACAGCAAGATGCCCGTGCTTGAAGAGGGGGATTTGCTCGCGGCGATGGACTGCGGAGCATACAGCAATGTCATGAGCTCGAACTTCAACACGCTTAAACGCGCCCCCATTATCATGGTCTATGAGGATGGGACATTCAAGCTCATTCGCCGCCGCGACCGGTATTCTGAGATGTTCGCTCCCGAGATGGACGTGCTCAAAGTCTATGGAGACCCAGATGAACTCAAGAAATATTACAATGTATTCCGCGCCAATATCGATAAGCTCTGGGGCGGGAAAAGGAAGAATGGCCAAAACGAGAGTAATGGCAAGCGTTAATAGCTATCACTTATTCTGTGCTCATATCCTCCTGCTCAATAATCTCACTGCAGTTCGGGCAGACACGCTCTCCAAGATCTATAAGACTCCCACAAAATGGGCATGCGTCAATCTCCTCTTCACTCATCCTATCACCTTTTTTCACTATCGTTAATTGAATTCAGCATCAAACGGGCAGCGAGAACACAACAATGCCTAGACAACACAAACATGCTATTCCTCTTTTAGGGAGTGCGGTGTAAAGAGCACATATATTTAAACATTTCTACTCTTTTTGCCCTTTTTCGCAAGAAACGCCTGCTTTCTCGCAAAAATGACGAGAACATAGATGAACGCCCCGATTATGGTCAGCAAAGCAATATTTGTGCTTTTTGAGCCTACATCCATAACTACATTTCCGGTTATAGCCATCATAGGAGATATTGCGCTCACGAGGACTGCGCTTCGGCTGCCATATACTGCATCAATGCAAAGATATTCTCCTGGTTCAATAAACGTGTATGTGAATGTCTCGCCACCATACACTCTTTCGCTTGTGAATAACCTATTCTCTTGGCGACCGTTCACGGTCTTATAGCATGCTATCTTGCCAAAATCGATCCCGGTCACTTTCCACGTCAACGGCTCAGCCTTCATAATGCTCACGAGCTCGGGATCAAACCCTTCACGGCTCAGTGTAACTGTCTTTTTCGCAGGAGGCTCCGTCTTTGGTTCCAGGTCAGCGATAAGCGCCGGAGATTCCACCACGGGAGCGATGTCCGTAGGCTGCTCTTGTTCTGGAACTTGAGCAGGATTCTGCTCTTGGCTTTGCTGAGCTACACAGGCTACTAAGGAGAGAAATACGAATATGCTATAGATTCGCTTCATTCAATAGCCTTAGGAAGCACGGTATTTATACTTTTCTGTTATGATAGAGAAAACACCTAGAAGGGGATGCCAAGATACATGATTCTCTCTTGGCCTTCATCAATTTTTCCTATGGTCTCAACAGCCCGGTCTATCTCATGCTGCATTTGTGCTCGCTGACCAATCCCTAAGGCAGGATCCTGCATCCTCTGGCTGCAGCTAGCCGCATGAATGACACAATATTGCCTGAATGCGGCACGTAACTCGTCTGGGGGGAAGGCATCATTTTCAATCATTTTTTCAAGATGCCGCATGCTAGACCCATCTCCCCTCGACAGTTGCCCAAGAACTTCTTTTGCTGATACCATATCGAGTGCGATTTCAGAGAGCATACGCGCGTTAAATTTAACGCTTATATATAAGGTTTTCTATTATTTCACTACTATTAAGTAACTACATTAATTGATTACGGCCCTACAATAATCTCTCCGGTCATCTTATCAAGAAGTATAGCGTCCTGATACGGAAACGAACCGGATTCATGGAATGCGTAAGAAAACGTGTCTCCCGGATTCAGCTTTTGGCTGTTCTTAAACTCCTTGCCGTACATGCTGATAATATGCACTTTCGTGTCATCATTAATCCAGGTTACGGTCTCACCGCGGGGGATATGAAGAGGTGTAGGACCAAACCGGCTTAAGCGCATGCGCACCGTGTTCGGATCCTGCATAATTTCCTGAAGCTCCTCATCCGTCTTAGCATCCTGAGAAAGCGCTTCCGGAATATCCTCCACGGACTGAGGCGCGGACTCCTCAACCGGAGGAGTGGTGCCATTCACAAGAAAGTAATAGCGCGCCGTAAGCGTGTCATGGTCTCTGGGTTTTGTGTTGTTGACGAGCCATTGATCATACTGCCCGTTAAGCTCCGAGATGGCCTTGCCCGTCATCGAAACATTACAGCTGACTAGAAGACCAACAAAAAAAAGGAGGACGATGAATTTCCGCATCATCCTCCAAGCAAAAAAAGAAATATTTAAAGGTTTGCTTAGATGTTTATAACCGGGGGCCTGTTCTTGTCCTCAACAACTACTGTAACGGTCTTTGTTGTTTTCGCGCTTTTACTATCCGTAGCCGTAACGGTCACTTCATACGTACCCGCATCATCATACGTCGTGGTTTTACTTGCAGCGGTCATCCAGCCAGAGTAGGTTATGGAAACCTCATCCCCCTCAGGATCTTCCGCGGTTGCTTCAATGACGACGTCCTCAGTTTCCTCAACTGTAATACTCTCCTCGGCGAGCATGAGTGTGGGTGGATTGTTCAGCGCTGCAACGGTAAGCATGAATGTCTCTTCAGTCGTTGTCGTGCCATCATTCGCGGTAACAGTAATCTCGTACGCTCCAGCATCACCAATTTCAGGCGTCCATGATCCCTGCGCGTTCAGTGGAGAAGAGAACGAGATCTGCACTTTATCCCCATCAGGATCAGCAGCCTCAGCCTTAATGCTCACGGCCTCGCCTTCTTTCACAACAAGATCATCTAATGCCTTAACGATAGGAGCCCTGTTCACATTATCTATGTTCACGCTAATCGTTTTCTTCGAAGAAGCGCCTTTCGCATCTGTAGCTTCAACAGTAACAGTATGCCTACCAGCATCATCATATCCTGCTTCCTTTGTTGCAGAGTCCATCCATCCAGAATAGCTGACTGTAAACTCATCTCCCTCAGTATCGGTTATCTCCGGATTAAGCTCAATCTCGTCGCCTTCCTGCGCTGAGACGGATTCAAGTTCGATAGTGGGCGGTTTATTGACGCTCTGAATGACGAGAATGACATCCTGAGAAGTCTCTGCTCCTTTTGAATCCTTTGCCGTGATCGTCACTTTATACTCGCCTGCATCTCCAATTTCCGTCTGCCACTCACCATCCTCGCTCAAAGGTTCTGTAAACGTGTACGTGATAGGATCTCCGTCTGCATCTTCCTTCGCGAGATTAGGAAACTCGACAAGGTCGCCTTCCTTGAACTCTTTTCGCGGAACGTCCGAGGGGATTTCTTCCTGTGGCCCTGTCGGCTCCACAGTGATGTCTGTTATGGGAATATTTGGTTTTGGATCCCAATTAATCGGTTCTTGCTGAGCACATCCCACTACAAGAACTAAGAAAACGATGAATATATGGATTACTTTCATGTCATCACCTCTATGATGCAAAAAAATCCAGCATTAGGGATATATAAACTTATATCGGATCAAAACCATAGGTTAGAAAGCCCTGTTTTTAACATAATAATTCGTGTAGAGGAATGCGAGGAGCATAAGCACAAGGAGGAAGAGGGCAGTGATCGCGCTGTTCACAATAACGGTCCGGAAAAAAGCAAAAAAGAACTGCTCAGGAAACGTGCGGATGAGCAATGAATCCTCAGAAAACTGCCATGTGCCTTGCTGAAAAAATAACGTATGAAATTGAACAAACGAAGCGGAGAAATTCAACGTGAGCAGGATGAGCACGACAAGCACGCCAAGCGTCGCGAGCGCTCCGTACACTACTGTAAGAAGCACTTTTTTTGCGCCGCGCTTGCTGATATAAAATAATAGAAGTATACTCGCTATAGCGGTTATGTAGAGGAGCACATAGGCAAAGCGAATTACGCTCCGCACATCACGCATATGGCTTTGCTCTTCGGCCGTGAGATTTGATGAGAGTTCGGCGTCTCCGCTAATAAAATGCTGAAGATTCTCAAGCAAAGCGTTCGCATCCTGATTCCTTTCATAGACTCCCAATTGGCGGAACTGCTCATGATACCACGGACCGTCATACAGCACAATCACAAAATTCGCAATGATGACTAATATGGGCAATAATATAACAAACACGACAATCGGAAGCCATTTCATGCTTTTGATGCGGACTCTTCAACCCTGCGGAGCACATTATCAAGCACAAAAAACAGATTTCGATCCGTATCCTCAGCTATAAACGGATTGCCGCCAACCGTGAGGTGGGCATGGATCTCATACTTCTCAGAATGTTCACGCTCATGCACAGGCTTCATGATGACGCGGATGCGCTCAAAATTGGGAATGCGCTGGCTGAAGCGCTTTGCGTAGTTGCCAACGATTTTTTTGACAATGACCATGCTGCCAGAATCAAGATCCTTAAATCCGGAAAGCTCGATATTCCCTCCCAGGCTCACGTTGTCTTCTGTCATGTGCGCTCAATCCCAAGCGATGGCCGGCGTTTTGTCTTATGAACGCGGACAAAAACAAGATTGCCACGGCGCTCAACCTGTTTATGAAGATAGCTCCCGCCTTGTGATCGCACAACATCTATCGTATAGCTTTGAGGCAATTGAATGTAGCCCACCCCCATGCCTGACCAGACTCGTCTATTTAAATAGTTTTGGGTTGAGAGTTTACGGAAAAGTATACTGGGCGCTATGCGAACGCGGGCTCTGGCAAACGCCTTGCGGGTCTTAGCTTCGGCTCCTTTTTCTCCAATGGCTCAAGCAGGCCTTGCTTCACGAGGTCATCCT
>CAZHJH010000039.1:0-5135 GCA_964533475.1 uncultured Methanosarcinales archaeon | reverse complement strand
GTAATAAATCGCGTATGGAATCTTGAACAACGCTTCTTCAATCGCCCGCAGCCCAAATGATGCGATATACGCCGGGCCTGGGCCAAACCAGCGCAGCGCCGCCTCAACAGGACCAAGAACACGATCCACCCGATCAACGAGCTCTCCGCCGCGAATAATTCCCCTGTATTTTTCATACGCGAGCCCATACTGAGATTTGAGCGTTTGATAGAGTTCAGGACGCTCGTCTATCTTTCCTTTCAGGCGCGGATTTTCCTTCAGAAGTTTCGCGAGCTGGTCCTCAAGATCGGGCATTATGCGCCTCCTTGATATATTTCAGCGCTTCCTGCAACGTCAATACTCCAATGAGCTTATCTTTTTCGATTACGGGGCAGGAAAACAAATTCTTTCCAATCATTGTGAAATACGCGGATATGATCTCATCATCCGCATTGACTGAACACACTGGAGCGATCATGATATCCTCAACCTTAACGGTCTTAGCGTCTTTTCCTTCTGCAACGACCGCGCTGACAATATCCACCGCGGAAATGATGCCAATCGGCTTGTGCTTATCAACGACGAGAATGTGGCGCTCACGAGCCTTTTTCAAACTCTTTGCCGCCTCATACACACTTGATCCCTTCGCGCATGAAAGCGCGTTTGCGAGTGATGCGTTTTTGACATGCATGCGTTCACCTTCGTAGTGCGCGGACCGCTTTTGGAACCGTTCTTGCCGTATCCATGACAAATCCTATAGGAGATACCCATTGTTTATAAATTTTGCCGACACCAAAGGGAAGACTTCTCAAAAGGACTTCAAGCGTGATAAATCCGAGGATAAAGAGGAGGAGCAGCCTTCTGTCTGGCTCCGGAAGATTTGATTGCTGGGACCTCAAAATGTCCGGAATAAACGCTGCCCGGATCCTGTCTGCGATCGCGTGGCGCACGGCGAGAATCCTGGGCTCAACACGATCCATAATAATCTGGCGGATGTGCTGCTCAATAGCTCCCGTAAATCTCGGGGAGCCTCCCGTGAGCCTCACCCAATCCCAAAAACCAAGAGGCTGAACATCACGCAGGATTTCTGGTCTCATGAAATCCAGAGTGTCCAGGACGGCTGCATGCACTTCATCTGAGGTGTAGCGCACCGTGATCCTGACTCTCTGCGCCTCAAGCGACGCCTGCTGCGCCTGGAATGCCGTAAAGAACTGCCGCATGAGCTCTTCAGCGTATCGCTGCTTCAACTCCTCGATCAGAGTTCCTGCCTGCTCATGCCATTGATGATTTAACTCCTCCTGCATAATTTGCGTGATTTCCCTTCTTTCCTCAGGCGAGAAGCCCTGAATGACCGTGCGGATATCCGCGTGCGCAACCTGCTCAATAGTCTCTCTTACGATCTCCGGCCTCGAGTGCGCTGGAGGATTGAGAATTTTCCTCGCGAGAAAAAACGCGACAAGCGCGGTTACTGATCCTCGGGCTCCGAGGCGGAGGAGCTGCATCATTGCGCCGCGCTTTCCTTTCTTCAATTCGGTTAATTGCTGCTCCGCAGTTTTGAGAAAGGACTGCATATCCTGAAAGAGGCGCTCATCACGCAACAACACCAGATGCATGCGCTCCTCTTCGTCTAAAAGAGTTTCGATGAGCGTGACATAAGAACGGCCTTCAGGATTTTTGTGTTGATCCGCGGGAATAAACGGTTTTGCCGCATGCGCGCTGTCAAGCTGCTCAATAAGTCGCGATTGCTTTTCAAGATTTGTCGTGAGATCGAGGATTAACTTCCCGGTGAGCTGTTCGGCTTTTGTTTCATCCTGCGCGCGCTTAAACTCCTGCGCGCCGATTGACTCTTCCTTCAACGTTGCATCAAATAATGCGCGATAAATTGTTATCGCGCTCCGATCCGTTGTTGTCTCGATACGCTGTTGAAGCATCTGCAGAGAAGCGCTTACCGCCCCGCGCTGTTCAATGAGCCGATCATAGCTCGTTTTAATCGCCGATTCCATGTCTCCAATTTTGGGAAGCCGTTTTCCGCCTTTATAGAGTGTAGTGAGCATGCGCTTTTGCTGACTGAGAATTTCATTGTACGCGCGGAATTGATTCTCTGCAACCGCAGATTTTATTGCGTGCAGGATTCCGCGTTTTTGCCCAAAAAAAAGATCACGGTCAATCGCCTCCTGAAGGCGCTCCCACTCGGCGAGTTCATCTCTGGGCTTTCGCGAAAACCATGCCATGCGTGCGCTTTCGATTTTCATGTATTTAAAAGTATGCACCGTAGAAACGTTTTTATACACTGCAATTGTGCGATGATGTATGGCTGGAATCTACAAAGCATATGATATTCGTGGCATTTACCCGACAGAACTTGATGAAGAGATCATGCTCAAACTCGGGCGAGCGTATGGCGACATGCTCACTGAAGCACACCCGGAGGGCTCTACGATCGTTGTTGGAAGGGATATGCGCACGTCTGGAGAGGTATTGAAAAATAAACTCATCGAGGGGCTCACGATGCAGGGCGTGCATGTCGTGTATGGCGGATTGATGAGCACGCCAACGTTTTTCTTCGCGGTCGCGGCATGCGGATTTCAGGGAGGAATGCAGGTCTCGGCTTCGCATAACCCCAAAGAGTATAATGGCGTCAAGATCGTTAAGGCAGGAGCGGAGAGCCTTGGGTATGACACCGGCATTAATGAGATAGAGCGGCGAGTGCAGACGAACGTGTTCAAAGTCGTGCAGAAAAAAGGGAAGGTTACGGAGAAAAAAACATTTCTCCATGATCACGTGCAGTTCGAGCTTAAGGAAGCCCGGGTCTCGCATCTCCAGCCGTTCAAGATCGTTGCGGATCCCGCAAATGGGATGGGCGCTCACTACCTGACAGAATTATTCAAGCATATTCCTGGGGAACTCATTAAAATCAACTTCGAACTTGATGGAAATTTCCCGAATCATCCCGCGAATCCATTGCATCCGGGGGCGCTCGATCAGCTCAGGGTGGCGATGAAGGATCATAAGGCAGATTTGGGCGTAGCGACGGACGGCGATGCGGACAGAATCTTTTTCTTGGATGAACACGGAGAACTTATTACGAATGATATTACGCATGCGATCATGGCAAGGCTTGTGCTCGAAGAACATCCTGGAGCGCTTATCAATGTTGATCCGCTTCCCGGCAGGATCAGGAATGATGTCATCCTTGAGAATGGCGGAAAAATCATGCAGACCAAAGTTGGCTCGACGCTCATCAAACAGATGGCTACGGAGCAGAACGCATTGTTCGTGGGAGAGCTCTCAGGGCATTTCTGTTTCAAGACAAGTGTTGGAGTATTTGAAACTCCCATGATCGTGTTGCTCAAAATGCTTCAGCTCATGTCCAGGGAGCGCAAGCCGCTATCGCAGATCGTCAAACCATATAGGAAGTATTTTCAGTCAGGAGAGATCAATTTCGAAGTGCATGACAAGGAAGGCGCAATGAACGCTGTCGAGCATCACTTCAAGGACGGCGAAATCTCTCATCTTGATGGAGTTTCGATTACATATCCTGACTTTTGGTTCATTGTAAGACCCTCGAACACAGAGCCCCTGCTCAGGTTTAGGATGGAAGGCAGGAGCAGGCATATTGTGGATGAGAAGACGAAAGAAGCTTCTGGGGTTTTGGAGAAGTTTAAATAAAAAGTTGCAGCGCGTATATACATATAAACACTTAACTTGGAAAGATTGGATAATTTTTCAAATTCTTAGGCAGCTTCGGAAGTTTTCTCGTAGAGAGCCTTCTCAGGCTAGCTACGATAGCATGCATCTCCTTGGCTTCTTCGTCCGTTATCTTTAACACTCCAGCATAATCCAAGAAAGTTTTAGGCTGGTTTGCGCACACCCTACGGATAACTTCGCTGAAGCTTTCGCCTTGTAACTTCTGACGCTTCAATAAAATATATGCATCCTCCATAATTGTGAGGTTAATCGAGGTCATACGGATATGCTTTTTGTACATAAATATAAAGATTGTGGAGGAAAAGAATGGAAGCAGTCAAAGAAATCCTATGCAATAACGTAAGCACTGGACATTCCCTCCCGAAACGTTTTTAAGTGCTCATTCCTTCATTCTTTCGAATGATCACGGAAAAGAAAAAACCGAACACAGAAGCTGAGCTGAAGCAAATTCTCCATCCGCTTGTCCAGAAATGGTTCTTCGCGAAGTTCAAGACATTCTCATTGCCGCAGTTGTTCGGCGTCATGGAAATCCACAGCAGGAAGAATATTCTCGTGAGCGCGCCAACAGGAGCGACAAAAACACTCACGGGATTTCTCAGCATCCTAAACGAGCTCATAGACTGCGCGGATAAAGGTATTCTTGAAGACAAGATTTACGCGGTGTATATCAGTCCGCTCAAGGCGTTGAACAATGATATCGAGAAAAACCTCAAAGAACCCTTGCAGCAGATTGAGGAAATCGCTGGAAAACGAGTTGGAATTCGCGTCGCCGTCCGCACAGGCGACACGACGGCATCAGAAAAATCAAAGATGCTGCAAAAACCGCCGCATATCCTCATAACGACTCCGGAGAGCCTCGCGATCGTGCTCAGTAGTTCAAAGTTCATTGACCATCTCAGAAAGATTGAATGGGTGATCGTGGATGAGATCCACGCGCTCGCGGAGAGCAAGCGAGGAACGCATTTGAGCTTGTCGCTTGAGCGGCTCTGCGCGCTAAGCCCTCACGTATGCAGGGTGGGATTATCTGCCACAATTTCTCCGCTTGAGGAAATCGCAAAGTTTCTTGTTGGCTTTGAGAATGGAAAAGAGCGGGACTGCGAGCTTGTTGACGTGCAGTTCATAAAAAATCTTGACTTGAAAGTGCTCTGCCCTGTATCTAACTTAATGGCGACGAAGCAGGAGCAGATACATCACGCGATGTACGGCCTTGTTGACAAGTTGATTCAGGATCACAAAACGACGCTGATCTTCACAAATACACGCTCTGCGACTGAGCGAGTCGTGAATCATCTCAAAGAGCGATTTCCGAAGAATTATACAGAGAATATCGGAGCGCATCATGGCAGTTTATCCAAGGAAAGCCGCTTAAAAATCGAGAATTCCCTGCGCGAAGGAAAACTCAAATGTGTCGTAAGCAGTACTTCGCTTGAATTAGGTATTGATATTGG
>CAZHJH010000038.1:7958-11992 GCA_964533475.1 uncultured Methanosarcinales archaeon | reverse complement strand
GCATCGCTTTCATGAGATAGGTTAAGCCTTTTTTCTCCGCGAGTCTTCCTACAGAGAGAAGGAGCTGCTCTGCATGATAGTGCCGTTTCAGTTTTGGATCTCGTTTTCTCGGGCTGAATTGCGCTAAGTCAACGCCCATAGGGATGATATCCATGCGCTTTGGCTTCGTGATTGACGTAAGGATCTTTCCCGTATATGTACTGTTTACGGTGCAGTAGGTAGCATTGCGAATTGCTGATTTCCAGAAAGGTTTAAGAAAAAAACTATGGGAATGGAATACGTCGCCTGCATGCGCGGTAGTGATCACAGGAATTTTTCTTTTTTTCCCGATCTTTCCTGCTATCCAGCCTTGCGGAATGATCCAGTGCGCGTGAATGAGCGCGTACTTGTTTTTCTTGAGCAGTTTTTTCATTGCCATCATCTCGGCTGCAACCAAGAACGGAGGCTGAATCCGCGCAATAGGATATTTCTTCATATTAGGCAGGATCCCGCCATCATAGCAAAGCCTCTCATATTTTGGAATAAAATATTTGAAGCGATGAACTTTCATCCCGTCCATGACTTCGTATTCCTTCGCCCCGTGATAATGCGGCGCGAGAACCGTAACTTCATACTTTTTAGTAAGGCGTTTAGAAAGATCATACACAAAACTCGGCTCAGGATCATTCTTCCAGCGGGGAAATGTTGTGGCTGTAACTAAAATCTTCTTTTTCATCTATTCCTAGTTCTTGAAGAGGATATATAAAGATTCTTACGCTGTCGGATTAAAATGCGCCCATACCGACAAAACGAGCAAAGTTTTTAAAGCGAGAAGGACTTTGGATGAAATGGGGGTAATACATTGCCGATCGTAACAGATAAGCATCAAACGCTTGAATACCAGACACTCAAGAAGGAAAGATGTCCAGAAGATGAACTAACAGCGTTAGAACAGCAACAGAAATTTTATGAACATTTTTTTGATGCAAAAGACAGATTCTGTTTTCTAGGAGATATCGATACTTCAAACCGACGACCTCAAGCAGCATTTACAGCAACGGATGATATAACCGGAACCAATCTGATCCTACCCGTAGAATGGGGATTAGAATGCAGAATGGAAATTGCTGTACGATTTAATGGAGTTTCCTCAGATGATGATATCGAACGGCTTCGCCAGATAGCTCAAGCCGATAAAAGGCTTAGCCGGCTTGGATACACCGGTCACTATACGAAGACGGGTGGACCCGCGCATAACCTGCCCGCGTTTCAATACCAAGTTCCAATAACTAACGGAGAGGATCTTGGAAAAATTCTTGGAGCTTTGCGGCAGACCTTTCCAATAAATGATTCATAGAATTTCGCATATGTCGTTTAATATCTTCTTTTTAGATGCGCTTCCGCCGCTTTAAGCTGCTCCACAGTCCCGATATCAAACCAGCGCTCCGTAAACGTAAACGCGTGCACGTTTGTTTTAGAGATAAGATAGCGTATAAAATCCCCGCCATTATCAAGCATGACGCCGTCTCTGACGCAGCGCTCAAGGATTGTGACATCACGCTTTTTTAACAGATAGATAAACGTAGCAGCATATGTTGACTTGGGATGCTCGGGCTTTTCTTCAAATGAGATGATTTTTGAATCTTTGTCAATCTCTACACATCCGTATGTTTTCGCAATCGCCTCTTTATTATAAAGGTCAATGATACCAATAACGCTTGTTTGCTTCTCTTCTGAAAATGCATGCAGCCGCGTGAGGTCAAAGAGGATCAGGTTATCACCTGCGATTACAAAGAGGTCGTCATCTATCTTCCCATGGGTTATGGCGTAGTGCATATCTCCAATAGCGCCAAGGCGGTCTTCATTGGACATGGTTTGGTCGTTAATGACAGTAACAGGATGCTTATGTGCGGTGCGTTCCGCCCAGTGCTCAAAGAGCGAGAAAAATTTGTTGTTCGTGACCACGTAGGTTGTTTCGATAGGAAGAGCATCGAGTTTTGCCGCAATATATTCAATCATGGGCTTTCCAGCAACTTTCAGCAAGGGCTTCGGCTGCTCAAGCGTGATGGGATAAAGCCGTGTTGCGTACCCTGCCGCGAGAATCAATGCTTTCATGGAAAAAAGCAAAGTCAAGGTCTATTTAAAGCCATCGCAAAACCATTTAAATGGCCAGGCATAAGACCGAGAACGCTCAAAAAAGGCATCTGTCAGCACTATAAAGGCAAGAAATATAGCGTCTTAGGCATCGCCCGCCACGCTGAGACCTTAGAACGCCTTGCAGTCTATCAAGGCCTGTATAACGACCCAAAATTCGGCAAAAACCCTATGTGGGCAAGGCCACTAGGGATGTTCCTTGGAAAAGTCAGAAAGGAAGGCAAATGGCTTCCTAGATTCACGAAAATCAAACGATAGCTTTATAAATGAAATTCCACTCCTTTCTCATTGGACGGTCATAGCGGCGTGGTCATACCCGTTCCCATTTCGAACACGGATCAGGCAGTGGAGCTTTGCCTGCGTGAGAGTCAAGCGCGCCTACGTTCCTTGCAGTACTGCGCTTATGCGCGGGAAACCGGGAAAGCTGTCCACCTTTTTTTATATCGAGTGGGAACACAAGCTCCATTTTTTTTCTTTTATATGAATTGATCATGAGAAAGATTTTTATTCACCGTTGTACTCACCTGAAAATATGGCATACGATGATTTGTTTGAACAAAGATATCGACTGAGAAGTACGCCAGGCACTCCCTCACACGATGAAATCATGAAAGATCTGCTACTTCGGCAATCGAGAAGCGGCCACCCCGCCTCCTTTACCGATTTCCAGAGATGCCCGGGTGAAGTTCGTTACATCCCTCCTGATCCCTATGGACCTTTTTGGCGAGGTACATATGAATGGAAGTAAAGACTGTATTATTAAGCGCTTCAGATAAGCGATAAAGGACGAATCGCTTTGTCTGTACTCAATCTCAGAACAATAATATAATCACTCTCCGATTGCCCTGCCCAGTTTACCTATGCCAATAATCGCAGCTTTCATAAAGGAAAAAGAAAAAGCTCGCATTTAATAAAATGCGTAGCCTGGACTATCTATTCCGAATTCTCAATCACTGCATTATAGTATGCAATAGGCTTGATATCCGATATGATCGTCCTATGCAGCAATAAATTCTTGCCTGGCAATTTCTCGACTCGTGTCTCGATTCTCGGCATTGATTTAATCTGTTCTTCCTTTTTGCTTGTTAATCCCATTAGGATCACCTCGCAACTTTTAGAAATGTCTGCCTTAAAAACTGTTTCCGAGAAAAAACCGGAGAATTTTCAGTCTTTCTCTATCGTAACCGCACTTTTTTTGGAATCCACACTAAGAATCCGAATTCCTTTCACGATTTCCGGATTAAGTTTATTCTGTTTGCGCAACCGCGCAGCCTCCTGGAGAAAATCGTTGAATTCCTGATAATGCTCATAAAGATAATCACCGATGGATTGATGAAGCGTAATATCCTGCTCGACGTCTGTAAGCTGCTTTCTCTGCGCTTCTAAAATGGCGAGGAGTTTTTTACGCTGAGGATTCTCAATAGTCATCGGTAATGCGCTCCAGTAGTGACCGAGCGCCGCGCTGAAGCTCTCAAAGCTTTGCTCTTGTAATCCCTCATACATACGAAATCTGACGGGGGTAACATGTTTAGACTCAGTTGTTGTATATATCCTGGGTTCCAACGGCAATGCAAGCATCTGCGCAAAATGGGTGAGGATTTTCTTAGATTCTTCTAAACCACTCTGCTTGGGTGAATTGCTTTTAGTAATGCCTGCTCGCACACAAACCTCCTCGGCCAAAGGGCCTGAAAGCCCGACATCAGTAGCCAGACTTGCTGCGATTGTTGCCCGGGAACTGCCCTGGAAGCATACAGCGAGCTGTTCGTGTGTGCATGAAAGTATTGAAAATGCTCGTTCCGGGTATTTGTACTGCTCATCTTTTTTTATCGTCCTGCTTTTCCATTCCTGCGGCTCAAGCGCCCCAAGGATCTTCATGGCCTCATCGCATAGGATAAGATTTC
>CAZHJH010000038.1:0-7940 GCA_964533475.1 uncultured Methanosarcinales archaeon | reverse complement strand
AACATGCAAAATGTTGAGGGCTGGCTCTCCTGCCGTTGCTCGGTAAGAAACATAAAACTGGGCAGATGAATGGAGAGTATCTGCTTTCCCTGCTTATGGAATTGGAAGTACCATTCCTGCTTTCCGGAAGCGAAGATACTGTCGAGTTTCCCCCCTTCCAAACTCTTGAGTTCTTTGACTAAAAAGTGCACGTCGAACGCGCTGAGCTCCGCTTTCATACACCACTGGAAGAAGATTCCTTATTTAAATGTAGCTTTGCCGCATGGAGTACTTTCTGCTGCCATCCTGGCTTTCCCGTGTCAATTTCGATTACTGAGTGGCCCTTCTCAATCGCTTCCGCCCTGCACACGTCAAAAATCTCCGCGTCAAGGTTCTCCCGGATTTTCGCCGTGGAGTACTTCCTTTGTGTGAGGCGCCGCTTGAGCTCTTTGAGGGAACAATGCGTAACAATGCAGAGCGATGCATAGTGTGGAGAAAGCTCATGTGCGAGATGGGAGTCAATGATGAGCGGTTTTTTCGAGGAGCGTATTTCCTTTGTGAGCTTCGCGTTAAGCTTCTTCATGTCAAGAATTGTTGTGTTCCGCTTCCGGTCAAATCCTATGGAGAGTTCTTTCTTCCAGCGATTAATATCCACTCTCTGAAAACCAAGGCGCTTAGCTATGTACTCCGCAACGAACGTTTTTCCAGTGCCCGGCGTTCCCGTGACAACTATAGCCTTCATACATGAGAAAAAGAATGCTGAGCATAAAAAGCTTAGCGTGGCCGTGACCGGATGTAGTCAATGGCAAGGTAGAGCACAAGGGTAATGACAACACCTATGAGGAACCACATTGCATACAAAGGTTCACTGGGTTGTGGCGCTACTTGCGCTGCCATGGCTAAGGACTCACCAGCAGCATCAGCCGCCGTTGTTTTGAGCATTGGGGCTGCTTCGGCGCCAGCTTGAGGTGCGGCTTCCGCAAGGATTTGCGAAGCACTCTGCAGAGGAATTCTTGTCTGAACAAATTGGATAATGGCCGCGACTGCAACGCCAAATGCAGCAACGGGAAGTATGGACTTCAGCTTCTCTCTGATCCCCCACGTTGACTGCGGCGCGATGATGATGTACTTATTGGCAAGCTTATAATGCGCAACTTCTTTTCCTTTTACAGAATAATGGAATGTTTCAGAAATGACAAGGCCTGCTTCCATGAGCTGCTGGAGGTTATAATGCACAGTTGAGAGCGGAATCCCGAGTTTCTGGGCTAACTCCGTTTCAGTCTCTTCTTTATCAGCGAGGGTATCAAGCAACTTTCTGCACGTGTCATTGCTGATGACTTGAGCGATTTTTTTTGCCTGTCCTTCCTGAAGGCTGATGAGGAGGAGTTTGTCCTGCGCCATACATAAATACAAACGATCGCTGATTTAAATAGGTTGTTATGATTTCAAGTATACTTGGGGTCTTCAGGAGCACAAAATATAAAAACGCGTGTCTCACGGATCAATCAATGCAGTGCGAGATGTGTGGGGAGGACAAGGAATTATTCATTGCCGATATTGAGGGCTCGAAGCTGAAGGTATGCAAGAAATGTGGGAGATATGGGAAGATCCTGTCAAAAGTGGTTGAGATACAAGAAGCTCCCCAGAGGGCTGTCCGGAAGGAGCCGAGCGTGGAAGTGCTTGAATACGTAAATGATGAGTATCCTAAGATGATCAAACAGGCCAGGGAAAAGAGGGGATTGACGCAGGAGGACTTTGCCAAGATGTTGAATGAGCGTGAGTCCATGATTCAGCATCTTGAGACGGGGAAGTTCGAGCCTTCCATCCTTCTCGCCAAGAAGTTGGAGCGAGCATTGAATATTAAGCTGGTTGAGGAACTGCAGGAAGTGCACGAGTCTTCTGTAAAGGAGGATACTGAGTCGCTGACGATTGGTGACGTTATTAAGATTAAGAAAAAATAGTCTTTCTAAAGCGAAAATAGAGGAGGATTGCCAATGACCCACCGAAAAGATTTGCCGTCAAATCCTGCATCGCGTCTTTCCACGGTCCTTTATCTGGGCCATAATCTCCTGGTCCGTATTCGAGGAATCCCTCACCGTATCCAAATGCGGTATACCCCGTATATTCGAGCACTTCATTGAGTGCTCCGAATCCCATCATGCAGAGCAGTAGAATTGTGAATGTGAATACTGTAGGAAGCGTTGTTTTGATATACGGCCGTGCAGCCATGCAGAATGCGAGAGCGAGAATGCCAAAGCCTACACTATGGACAAAGAGATCATACTGGTCAAACAACTGCGGCGCGCCGTAGAGCGTGCCTGTATAATACGCATTGTAGGGGATAATTTGGTATAATCCGATGATATGCGGCAGGAATCCTATTCCCAGGCAGAGTGGAAGCATCCATGGCAGCGCATGCTTCCGGTGGATGATATAGAATACGAGAAGAATGATCATGACCGTTGTGAAGTCAATGAATGGGGGCATTCGGGGTATAAAGAATGAAAGTGCAAGTTGCACTCCATAAAACAGAAGGAAAAAGAAGAAGAGGAATTGTGTCCGCTCAGGATCGCTTTGCCGGGACATCTTTGCTGAGCAGGAACCACTGCATGGGCTTGTTCATAAGCGACTTGAAAATCCCTTTATTCACGTAGTACGTTGTGATAATGCCGAAGGAGAACGAGGATGCTATCATTTTTAATGTATATTTGAGTTTCTTCGCCTTGAGCAGCGCTACCATGCTCGCGATAAGCAAGCCTGATGTCAGCAGCGTATTCCAAAAGAATTCTCGGAAAAATCGCTCAAGGTCTAAGGGAGCGGGTCGATGGGTTACGAGGCTTAAGATTCCGAACAGGAATATCATCGCCATGAACATGGGCAAAAGATAGCCAAATCCTGGCGCGAGAGAGATTGTTTTTTGCTTGAGCGACAGTTTTTTGCTCAGCATTAAATCCTTAAGATGCGTCTTATATGAGGTTATGACACCGTACGCCCAGCGCATCTGCTGCTTGTAGAGGTCTTGGGCTTTATACGGGACCTCGCTGTAGCACTCCAGTGTGGGAAGGTATACCATCTTCTTGCCGTTTTTGAAAAGGCGCAGGGCATACTCAATATCTTCTGTTAAGCTTCCTGATTTCCAGCCTCCGAGCGCGACAAGGTCTTTTTTGCGCACGGCTTCCGCGCTGCCGCAGAGGGACGCTGTGCCAAAGCGGTGTAGGATAGAAAGCACAATGTTATGAAACGTATATACGATTGTTGATGCAAGGATAGTGACAAGATTCTGGTCAAAATTATTGAAGTTCCATCTCGCCTGAACGATCGCGACCCTGCCATCATGAGCAAAAGGCGCGACAATCCGCTTAAGGAAGTCAGGCTCCGGGACAAAATCCGAGTCAAAGATGACAATGATCTCGCCATTAGAGTACTTGAGCATGTTATTTAGGTTTCCCGGCTTGTATCCTATGTTTTCCTTGCGCTTCAGAACCCTTACGGATGCATGCTCGCGCGCGAACTTACGGAGTTCATGCGATACTTTACGGTCGTTGCTGTCATCACCTATGATAATCTCGTATTTGTCCTTAGGGTAGTCGAATGCGAGGCAATGTTCTGCGCACCGGAGTGCGATGAGTTCATTGCGTGTGGGAATCTGAATTGTCACAAACGGCGCTTTGGTGAGATCAAGGGGCTGTTCAGCAGTCTTTTTCCAGCGGATGAGCGCATACAGGCTGAAGAGAAGATACAGCGTCGTAAGCCCAACCATGAGGTAAAGAAAGAAATAGAATCCAACCTGCGCAAAGCTATGCACATAGTCTAATATACTCCTTCCATTGATGTACACTGCGTCCGTGAATGCAAACAGGGTGCTTGTGAATGTCATTGCAGTTCTACTATGGATAATACTCAGTTCGCGTGAACGAAACCATAGAGAGGACGGTGATAATGATAGTATTTAAAAGTATCGCATACAGGGGCTATGATGAAAATGTGAGGTTAAGCACATAGAAAAAAAGAGAACAAAATATAAATAAAGGAGAAATCAGTTGCATTCAATGAATTTAAAGCAAAATGAGTGCATCACCCTAGCGATGTTTATACTCGTCTTTGTCCTGCTATGTTCCCTAAATCTTAAGAACACAAGCCTCACCGCTGACGAGATTTCCTATACCCCCGTGGGAATTGCTTACTTTCGTGCAAATGAGTATAGTCTCAATTATGAGCACCCTCCGTTAATTAAGCAATATCTTGCTTTGCCGCTGTTGATCCTGAATCCAAAGGTTCCTATTGAAAACGGAGTGGTTCAGGTGAATAGTTCTTCGGAGTTTGGCAGAGAAACCCTGTTTGCTCTAGGGAATGACGCGGATCAGCTACTCTTTTGGGCCAGAGCTATGAATATTTTCCTGGGTATCGTTTTAGGGCTTTCAATTTTGTTTTTAACGCATAAAGTCTTTGGTAAGACAAGCGCGTATGGTTCTCTAATATTCTTTTGTTTTTCTTCCATCATTATTGCCAACAGTCAGCTAGCCACCTTAGATATCGGGCTGTCTCTTCTTATGTTCTTAACCGTTGTTGCGTTGTGGAATCTCATCGATCAGCCATCGATAAAGAACTATTGGTTGCTTGTGCTTGTAACAACATTAGCTCTTCTTTCAAAATATCCGGCGATGATATTGCTCCCGATTATAGGATCAATTTATCTTATCCTAAAGTTGCAAAAGTCTACGGAGAAATTTGATTCGTGGGTGAAAAAGGAGTTTATTAGGGGGAGGAATGTTTTTCTCGTACTATTCGCCGTTGCTGCAATTACGCTGACGTTTATTATTCTTATCATGTGGGCAGATTATGGGTTTGAAACGGTATCAAAAGTGCATGTTGACAAAAACACATGCGACTCGGGCTCGGGATTTATTTTTCGTTTAGGCTGTCACACCGCTTATACAGTCTCCGAGAAATCACCGTTTTTTCCCACGTATTTTAAGGGCCTTGTGTTTCAATCATCCCACAACTTACAGGGGCACTCTGAGTATTTCTTAGGAAGAAACTACGACAAAGTCCCAATCGTTTACTTCCTTGTCGCCTTTCTCATTAAAACAGAGATTCCAATACTTATTCTCTTTATTAGTTCAATATATTTATTTCGAAATGAGTGTAAGATACTAACATTTCTATTAACTCCCATTCTAATACTCTTTGCGTATTTTTCGATAATCAATAACGTTTCGATCGGTATACGGTATCTTCTTCCGATGTACCCCTTCATTTTTGTTCTTGTTGGTGGTGCATGGGGTAAGATTGTAAAAAAAAGAGTCGTCGGGAAAGTTGCCGCGGCCTTGTTGATTGGGTGGTTCATTATTGGAAATCTTCTCGTCTTCCCATATTATTTAGCGTACTTCAACGAAGCTGTTGGCGGTTCTGATAAGGGCTACAGATATTTATTGAATAGTAATCTTGATTGGGGCCAAGATGTAATCCTGCTTAAGGGCTTTATTGAAGAGCGAGGTATTGACAATGCCCTCATAAATTATTATGGACCAGAATCGTTAGAATACCGGGGAATCCGGGGGCATAGGGTTTCTTGTTTCAATAGTACTCATTATGAGTCAGAAGGGAATATACTCTCTTCTGAAGATCTCAAATCAAAGGACCTCTTTATCTCTTTAAATCAGTTATATAGGTTTGATTTCGAGGGCTGCTGGGCATCATTTAGGCAATCAACTCCGAATGACGTTATTGGCAAGTCAATTTTCTACTTTAATGCAAGCGCCACCTCTTGAGTTTGTTGGGCACTGTAGAGAATCCCAACACGCGCATAATCTGGCTTTACTTCACAAAGAATTTTTGTTCAAGGAATAAGGAGCGAAAGATCGCGTATGTGATGAAGAGGTTGAGGAGCAGGATATAGGGAAAATACAGGAAAATAAAGAGGAAGCTAAATATAAAATTTCGTATATGGAACGAGGCGCGGTAGTAGAAGAGCGCTGTGAACGTGATGAGGAGCGTAAAGACTCCGGAGAGCACTCCAAAGATGCTGTACATGTTGAGCCCCCATACGGGGAGCTTGTACATCACGTAAAGGGGTCCAAACATCGTAAACCAGCGGAAAAAGTAGAGGAAGAGCGTCATGATTCCTCCTTCAGGCATCCAGTATGCGATCTGGTAAATGATGAGGGGGAGGGAGATGATCGCGTAGAGTGCCCACCATCCATACGTTACAAATGTGTACCATATAACAAAATTCTTTTCTTTCATGAGGGCTCGATTTTTCTTAAGCGCCTGCATTCCTCCAATCCACCATCGCACGCGTTGGGCCAGGAGCACAGAGAGTGAACCAGGTACTGCCGTGTAGCCTTTCGCTGACGTGATATTAATAATCTTGTAGCCCTGCCGCTTGATTTCAAGCACGATATCCCAGTCTTCTGCGAGCGTGTCTGGCTTGAATCCCCCGGCTTCGAGAAGCGCTTGCCTGCGGTATGCTGCAAGACTTCCAAAAAATAGTATCCCTGTTTTGAAAACGCGCGAGAAACATCTTCTGTTGAGGTTGTTAATGAGGTATTCCACGTGCTGAAACGCCCCCAGGATTCCTTTTGTCTCCTTCATGACCATAACGGCTCCGGAGGTTGCTCCAACGTGTGCGTCTGAGAAGGGTTTGATGATCTCTTCCAAAAAGGAAGATTCAACAATCGTGTCTCCATCGATGGTTACGACAATCTCGCCTGTCGCGTGCGCGATTCCTTTGTTGAGCGCGTGCACTTTTCCCTTGTGGTTTTGATGCACAAGCATGATGTTTGAGAATTGTTTAACGATTGCGCATGTAGCATCCGTCGATCCGTCATCAACGACAATAATTTGCACCCGGCCGTGGGGATACGTGCTTGAGCGGAGCGCATGCAAACAGGAGCGTACGTTTTTGGCTTCATTGTATACTGGGATCACTACGCTGATCTTCGGAAGATACTCAGGATACCGTGGATCGCGGGAAAAAAAGGAGAGCAAGAAGAGGATAAACGTGAATAATAGAGTGGCAAATACGATAAAGAATACTACTGCGCCTATGCTCATGATCACGTCTGACATACAGGGAAGGTGGCAAAGCCGGTATATAAACATTATGACTCCTAAGATTGAACAGTGAGCGCAACTATTATTAAGGTGATAGCCGCCAATGAGTTAAAATGGTCCGGAAGATGCATCATCCATGGGCGGTATATGCGTCATTTGTTTTGTCGACCATGTTTTACATTATTCAGCATTATCGCGTGGGCATATCCTGGGACTTTGCCGTGTATGTCATGAACGGAAAATTCTTTTTTGGAGCGCCGGAATATTTTGAGCTCGGGAGGGCACCTCTCACCTCGCTTCTTCTTGGGATTTTTTCGTTCCTGGGGATCTATGGAGAGTATGTGTATATCATTGGCGTATCACTCCTGTTCCTCTACGCTTCCATCCGGTTGGCAGATGCGTTAAACCTTGACGCTTCTCTCTTCTACACGCTTAGCATAACTCCGTTCACATTGATGTATGGCACGTTTGCGGGAACGGAGCTGTTGTCGCTTGCGCTGATTGAGCTGGGGGTTGCTTCGATTATTGAAGGCAGGGTTGCGGGCCATTGGCTTGCCTTAGCCAGCCTCGTGCGTTACCCCAACATCCCCTTTATCCTCTTACTCCTCGGATATTTGAATTTCAGAAAGAGTATTCAGAATAGTGCCGTGTTTGCTGCCGTGTGGATTCCGTGGCTTCTGTACAACCGTCTTTTTTTTGATAATCTCTTCGCAAGCTTGGCAAACACGTATCTGTTGAATATTGCCTCGAGAGCAAATGCCCAATATTATTTTTCTCTCATGGAATTCCTGCTTACGATGAACATAACGCTGCTGCTGCTTGTTGTGGGTATTCTTCTCCCGCTATACGAAGGAATGCATACGCTGTTGCGCAAGGGCAACCTTACTATGGCAAAGCGTGATGTC
>CAZHJH010000037.1:0-12061 GCA_964533475.1 uncultured Methanosarcinales archaeon | reverse complement strand
ATAAAAACGAAATATTTGAGCTTTGCGAAGATCGCAATCATCGCAAGAAGCGATCCTAGTAAGCTGGCCCCCGCGTCTCCCATGAACAATTTCGCGCGCGGAGCATTAAACACAAGAAAACCCGCGGTTGCTCCAATCACTGCAAGGACAAATGGTACAAGAGCTGTTGACGCAATGGCCAGGAGTATGAAAAACAGGCCTGAGAGGATAATGATAAAGTTCCCCGCGGCCATGCCATCCAAACCGTCTGTAATGTTGAATGCGTTCACGAAAAATACGAGGAATAATCCGTTAAACAGGAGATACGGGATGCTTCTTGACGTGGTATAATAAAAAACGATGCAGAACGCGACTGCGAGAATGAATTGAAGGATGAGTCGAGTTCTCCAGCGCAATCCCGTCGCGCTTCTCCGCGTGATCTTCAGGGCATCATCGGTTACGCCTATCGCAAAAAAGAGTGTGGCAAAAACGAGGATGATAAAATAGTCTGACGTATAGAGGAGAGGTAGACAGGCAACAAGCGCAAGCAATATGATGATGCCTCCCATCGTTGGCGTTCCCTGTTTTTTCTTGAACGATTTCATGAGCACGAATTCCTTGATGCCCAGCTTCCGAGCAATAGGAATGTATAAGAGACCAAAGGCTATGGAGATAATGAGTGGAATGAAAAAGCTAAGTACGGTATTCATGGACAAGCGCTCTGCATTCGGATTTATAAGGTTTTGGGCACTCTCAGGAAGGGCGTGGGATCCACAGGAATTTTGTTCTTTCGTACCTCAAAATGGAGATGTGTGTAATCATAAACGGTTCCATCTGAGGGTACATTTCCTGTTCTTCCCACATATCCAATGCATTCACCGGCCCGTACAGTTCTTGGACGACCTTCAAAACTGTCCAAATGGGCATACCAAAACTCAAAATGTCCGCGCGCGACAATAACTGTGTTCCCATAAAGATCCGATATCTCGTGGCTCATACGCCCACTTGCCACGGAATATACCGGGTCTTTCACATCCGCAGGCAAATCAATTCCTGTATGATAATCGCCGCCTCGTGTTGCCATATAGTATCCAATCGGACGAGGCGCAACATATGCGGCAAGCGGATACGCTTTCGCGTTTGAGCTGTGTTTGAATTGGCTTACGAATGTGTCAAGCCCAACCATGCGCGACCCTTTGAGGAGGATCGCATCTCCCGGTTTTGTATAGGAGAAGAGCGCTTTGGTAAGGAGTTCTTTAGTCATGCAGAGAGTATATTTGATATTGCTCTTCCTGAGTACCCCGGCGGTAGTGCGAACATGTTCACCTAACAGAAAAACGTGGTCGAATGGAGCTCCTGCAATCATTCCGGCTGCTACTTCATGTTTTTTCTTTGTCCATTTTCCAAGCTCGGCCATATCCCCAAATACAATTAACTTTCTTCTTTTTCTCGCGATCGCAACAAACGCCTCTATCCCATACGCGAGGGATGCGAGATTCGCGTTGTACGAGTCGTTGTAGATGAGCACGTCACTAACAAAGAAGACTTGAGACCTGCCCTGGAGGGGAAGATAATTGAGCATTGCGTTCTGAATATCCTGCGATCGAATAGAGAAATACGACGCAACTGCGATCGCTGCGAGTGCATTGAGCACGTTATGCGTTCCAGGCACGGGAATCCGCAGCGCATAAGATTCTCTGGGAGTGTTCACGCCACATTTCGTAGTTCCGTCTGGAAGTATCCTAATCGATTTCGCACGTATTTGCGCGTCGGGATGTGTCCCAAACGTGATTACGCTGGTTTTTACGAGTGCACGCATGGCATTGTAATATGGAGAATCCCTATTGAGGACAATGATAGACTGCTTGACTGTGTTCAAGTAGCGTATAAGCTCTGTTTTTGCTTCGAAAATTGCTTTCTGAGAGCCAAATGTCCCGATATGGGCGTCATGAATGTTTGTAATAACCCCAATAGACGGTTTTGACATCCTGCACCGATGCATGATCTCTCCCTTCCGGGATACGCCTGCCTCCAGAATGGCGATATCATGGCGTGAGGTTAAGCGACTCAATGTGAGGGGAAATCCCTGCTCGCTATTGAAGTTACCCGCGGTTTTCAGCACAGAATATTTTGTGCTGAGTATAAGCGCGAGCATTTCTTTCGTCGTTGTTTTCCCATTGCTACCTGTTATGAACACAAGGGGTATGCGATTACGAGCCCGTCGGAACGCTGCAACATCATCAATGGCTTCTTGAACACTGGCCACACGAATAATTCGCTTGTCCTTCCGAGTTTGTTTTTTGTTTGTAAAGACGTATGCAGCTCCCCTCGTGAGCGCATCTTCAACATAGTCATTTCCATCAACATATCTCCCTTTAAACACGCAAAAAATGTCTCCTTTTTGGATTAGTCTTGAATCTATCTGTAAATATGCATGAAGGGCTGCAGTTTTTGAGAGACGGCTAAGCACGCTCATACAAATACCTTGTTAGCTTCTTAACCTCGGGATTAAAGCTCAGCTTGAATTTTCCGTATCCCTCAACCTCAGGGTCATGCCCGACTTTAGCTAGGGGGAATAGCCCCCACATGTTGTACTCGGCATAACCCAAACGCTTGTAGTGCTGCATTATTCGCCATTGGAGCAGATTATTCGCTGCCGTTTTGAACGCAACGTCATTTGAAGCGCCATACACCCAATTAATCTTTTGCTTATACTTCCAGACCCATGCAGCAGAAATCATCTCAGAATCTCGCTTCGCGACCCAAAGATCTGCGCAATCATATTCGCGATACTTCCTGAATTTGTGCTGAAGGGTTTTCAAGGGTAAAACCTGTACTCCCTTCGCATGCATACGTTTCTCATAGAGAGCGTAGAAAGATATGAATGCATTATCGCTGTTATCAATGGCGATCGCCAGCGACTGTTTCTCCGCATAGCGTATAGCCGTTCTGCATTTTTTATTAAAGGACATGAACAGAGAATCGAGGGGTCGCTGGAGATCTATGAGGGTTGTGATATCCTGTTGGTCTGTACATTGCCTCTTTCCACTGACAAGCGAAATGGCATTGTCAGCATAGAGAATAATTTTCAGCGCTCGAGTTACGCGCGGCAACTTCATGATTTCCGTAAACATCATACGGCAAAGCGTTTTTCGGTGCCTGATTGAGTCAATAATCACAGGAGCATTTCCTGAACGCGTGCCAAACTCAATACCTGTGCTTAACCAGGGCACGCGAAACTTAAGGAGGCTTTTCAAAGGGTGCCCACGCTCGGCATAAACCTCGCCTACCAGGACGGCAATCGGCTGTCCATGCTCATACGCACAGAGATACACATAAGGATGCCCAATGTCTTGCTGAGTCATGTAGTAGAGCGGCGTATGGAAAAAATTCGCGTCTTTTGAGTGATCAAGGACATACTCCCAATCCTCAATATTAACGTCTGTTCTGAACGTGGTGCTCATGCGGCAGCTGCTCCAAATATTTCTGTAATGCTCCTTCAAAATTGCTTGAGGACATAAAAAGAACAACAGTTGGAATTGATCCGTGACGTTGGAGATATGCCACAACCTCTTCCGCAGTCTCAATGCTCTGCGCATGGTTGTGGTGCAAGGTTTGGACGTAGTCCTGGGGTGTTGCAAGCTGCTCCTTCGTGAGAAGCCGTGATGGCTGCACCCGGTATATAATGACTTCATCAGCATCGTTGAATGTATCCATGTAGCGTGCAACATAGCGTTTATTCCTGCTGCTTCCCGTGTACGGCTCAAACAACGCAATGAGGTGATAATTCGGAAACTTCTGCTTAACTGCCCTCACTGTCTCACGCACTTTGCTCGGCTGGTGCGCGAGGTCATCAATGACTATTAGTGTAGGGCTTTTGTAAACAATCTCCTGCCTGCGCTGTGTTCCTCTGAATGTCCGTAATGCCTGCTCTATGGATGGTTCTGGTATGCCGAGCATTTTTGCCACCAAGATCCCGGCGAGCATGTTTTCGACATTATGCTCTCCGTACAGAAATGCGGCGTAGTGCTTTGATTTTCCTTCGTATAGAACATCAAACGTTGTGAGGGGATTATAGATGATGTGGCGCGCAGAGATCGTCGAGGAAGGCTGTAGTCCGTATGTTAATCTGCTTTTATCCGCGTGCTTAAGCACAACAGAAAGCTCTTTGTTGTGATCAGATACTATGACACGGGCATCGGGTTTAAGGCTTTGGAATAATTGAACATATGCTTCCTGGTATTCTTTATCAGTCGGATACACGTTGATATGATCCAATTCAGCGCTTGTGAAAACAACGATGTCAGGATGGTAATACATGAATTTCGGCCTGGGATCCGCGTCTGAGCAGGGATATTCATCGCCCTCAATAACGAAATACTTTGATTTAGTGATGCGGAAGCTCTTCTCAAGGTTTTTTGGGATGCCGCCAATCAAATATCCTGGATGCTCTCCCGCGGTTTCGAGAATCCACGTGATAATCGCCGTTATCGTTGTCTTTGCGTATGTGCCCACAACGCATATGACCGTGTAGTCTTTGAGTATATCCTCAAGAAGCTCTGGGAAGGATACGATTTTGATATTTTTCTTCTTTGCTGCTGTATATTCTGGATTGTCGAGAAACGCGTGCCTGCCCAAAACGACTAAGTCAACGTCCTCCGTGATGAACGTAGCATCGTAACCTGCTTTTTTCAGGATGCCCTTGCGCTCTATAATCGATTTCACAGGATCATACGCTTCGTCATCAGATCCAGTTACAATATATCCCTGCTCCTTGAGCTCAATCGCGATTGCGCTCATAGCAACACCAGCAACTCCGATAAAATGGATTTTCTTAACGCCTTCGAGCATACGCATTGGGCACAGAGAATGTTTATAAAGATTATGTGGATATAAATGGAGATGAAGCTTATTCCAATCATTGCAGTGATATTCTTACTCTTAGGATGCATTGGTATCTACGACAAATCCGATGCATTGCGCGGCATCTATCTCAATGCGTGGCTTGCTGGCAACGAAAACAGGCTAAACGAGTATGTTGTGCGTATGCGCAGCACAGGAATAAATACTGTAATTATTCACATGCAAGACACAGACGGCATTTTACCGTATGATTCCAAGATTCCTTACGCAATTGAGATTAACGCAACAGAAATACGCATCAAGAACGTCTCTGCGTTAGTTCATCGGCTCCACGCTGAAGAATTCTATGTTATTGCTAAAGTGGATACATTTAAGGATAGAAAATTAGCATATGCGCATCCGGAATACGCATTTTCGTATAAGAATGGCTCTCTCTTCGAGGATCGGTTTGGAGTGCACATTGACCCGAACAACCCGGTGGTGTGGGAGTATAAAAAAGCAATCTACCGGGAGATGTTCGATTTTGGCTTTGATGAGGTCATGATTGATTATATTCGGTATCCGGAGCGGGCGGTGTACACAAACGTAAACCCTCCGTTTAGTAAAAACGTGAGCACCCTGCAAGTTATTGAGCATTACCTTGTGGATGTGCGGAATACGTTCCCTGACAAAACATTCTCAATCGCAGTTTTTGGAGATATTTGCCTCAATCCGGATTCCTCCATTGGTCAGGATATTGCTCGGCTTTCCCCGATCGTTCAATATGTTGCTCCAATGCTTTATGTGAGCTTGGATTATACAAACCCCCAACAAGACCCGGGCACATTCATTTCAAGAAGAGTGCAGAGTTGTCTAATGTTAATGAAGGACTCCAATGCCAAACTCCGCCCTTGGATTCAGGGATATTCAGATAGATACCAGACTATGAATGCTTCTGCAATACAGCAACAAATAAAAACAGTTGAGCGTTTCCCTGGCGTCGCAGGATGGCAAGTATGGAATTCGGCTGGAAACTATAATGCAACGTTCAAAGCGCTTGAGGAGATTAAGAGTAACCGCGGCTAGCGTTCTCATCCTGATCATCTGTATCAGTGTATTGCTCTTCATCCTCACACCTTCAGTAGATAATCTTGAGGGATATCGCCCTAAGGCAGAGTTTGTGTACAATTCCCCTCTTGGTTCCGAAGTCACCTTAAATGCAACAAACAGCTCATACCTCCCATTGAATGACCTTCCTGATTTTTTAGTGAAAGGTATTGTGGCAGTTGAGGATCGCAGATTCTATTATCACCCCGGCATTGATCCTATCGCGATCGCGCGTGCGGGAGTCCAAGCTGTCCGGAATCCAGAGAGAATTCAAGGTGCAAGCACAATCACGCAGCAGCTCGCACGCTCAGCATATCTAAGTCAGGAAAGAACACTCTCCCGCAAGATGGAGGAGATGATTCTTGCTTTAAAGATCGAATATGCATACCCAAAAGAGAAAATCCTTGAATTTTACTTCAATGACGTATTCTTTGGGGATCAGATATATATGGATGCATCATATGACCTTACAGTGTACGGTGTTCAGGATGCATCACGATTTTACTTTAGGAAAAACGCTTCTGACTTGAGCATATCAGAGGCAGCTTTTCTTACCGCTATACTCAAAGGTCCAAATTATTATCTGACAAGACCTGAAGAGCTTGAAAACCGAAGACAAGTAGTGCTTGAGATTTGGAGCCGTCAGCACATTATTTCTGAAGAAGAGTATTTAATAGCTCTCCGAGAGCCTACGCAGATAGTACAATCCAAAGCCGCATCGTAATACGGCCATGATGAGCAGCGCAGATGTTGTTGCAATAGCCCCTCCGATCATGCCATAAACGGGGATTAAAAGCGCGTTGAGGATAATATTTGCAACAGCCGCCACCGCCGCGATTGCAAGGATAAGCGGTGTTTTCTTCATGGACGCAAATGTTGAATTAAAGACGCTGAATGGTAAGGATACAAAGTATCCCCATGCAAGGATAACCAGGGGTATAACCCCCAGGAGATATGCCCCTCCAAAAAAAGTCTGCAGGAGAATCCTTGGGAAGAAAATAAATAGCAAAAACAAAGGCGCGCTGAGGATGAGAATTGTGAAAAATGAACGCTTTACCAGTGTTTTTGCCGCGTGCGTTTTTTTCGCTATGAGCTGAGTAGTCATCGTGGGAACAAAGAGGTATAATACCGCTTCCTGAAAGACGAGAAGCAGCGCTGCTGTTGGAAGCGCAACGCTGTATATTCCTGCCTCTGAGCTTCCCCTGATGTATCCAATCATTAAGACATCCGTCCATCGGATGATCAAGTAAAAGAATCCTGAGAAAAGGAGGGGTAGTGAGTAGAGCAGGGGTGTTCTAAAGTCATACGATGACTGTGAGAAGGACGGCCGAACAAGAAAGAAAGCGATTACGCATGTAATAATGAGAGTAAGCACATGCGCCCATGCCGCCATGGGCAGGGAAAGCACGAAAGAGAACAAGAGGAGCGTGAGCACGACTTTAAGGACGCTGTCTCCAAGATATCGTAGTGAGACATTCGCAAAGATTCGCTTCTCCGCCTGAAGGACAGAAAACAGAAGCCATCCGACTGACGCGAAGGGGATGCTTATGGAAAGGATTCTCAGAACTGTTGTAAGCTCTTGAATGTTAAATCGCTCTGCAAGCATTGGCGCGAAAAACCAAAGCAGTACTGCCAGGAAGACGGAGGCGATAAATGCAAGAACAAGCGACGACATGAGATACTGGTGTTGCTTGCGCGGCGCTCCTTTGTAATAGGGAAGATGGCGCAAAATACCCTGATCCAGACCAAGAACGCTGATCGTAAACACGATGCCAAAAATGGCAAGGGCGATGCTGAAGACTCCATATTGATCTGGCCCGAGTCTTGAGAGGACAATTCGATAGACGTAGCCGAGGAGTTTGGCGAGGGCTATGGCAACGAGAACAATCCCTGTTGCTGATGTGATTACCTTGCGCATTAAGTTGATTTATGATTTATGCATAAAAAGGTTTGGTAAGCACAGGAATATTTATAATAGGAAAGTCCCGTGATCACGGTATGCTGCGAAGGAAGAGCAAATTAGAAAATCGGGATTTGGTAATATTGGGTTTTTTACTTTTGGCCCTGTACTCCGCTGCATTCTTCTTTATCAATAAGCTCCCTTTAACGGGCGATGAGAGCATTCATTATTTCCAAATAAGACAATTCATGGGCGGTAACTTTGAACTGCATCATGCCTTAACAACCATTCCAGGATATAATGTTATTTTGGCCGGTGTGGGTGGAATATTTAATGTCTCATCCGTTTTTGGCTTGCGGTTATTCTCAGCCCTTTTTGGATTGGCAGCGATTGGGGTCTTCTTATTGTTAATCAAAGGGATGAGACGAGAAAAGGGACATAAAATGATTTTGCGGACATTGCAACTCATGTTTCTTCCATTAATCGGACCATTTTTCTTTTTGTTATACACGGATGTTCTTTCTCTGCTTTTCATTCTGCTTACGGCGTTTTTCATAGTCAAAAAGCAGCATACATTTGCAGGCCTTATGGCAATCCTTGCTGTATTGATAAGGCAAAATAATATTGTGTGGCTAATATTCTTCCTGGCGTTATCGTACGAGACCCGGTTCAAGTGGAGGATAAACCTTTCAAACATAATAAAGGGTGTAGGGGAATTCTGGGTATTTCTTATGGGTATAATTGGTTTTTTCCTCTTTATCATGCTGAACCAGGGCTTTGCTCTGGGAGACAAGTCAGCTCACCCCACATTTAGCTTGCATACAGAGAATCTCTATTTTGCAATGTTTGTTTATTTCTGGGTTTTTCTGCCTCTTGTTTATTACAGAAGGCATAAGATTATTCAGTTGCTCCATGATTGGAAAACAGTCTCCATAATCATTATTGCGGCAGCAGCCTATTTTTTATTGTTTCATGTTACACATCCATACAATGTGTTTCTCACCGAGGATTATATGAGAAATCGCATCCTCGCCTTATTTGGTATAAATCTTTGGATCAAGGGTCTGCTTTTTATCCCTATTGGTCTTGGTCTTCTCACACTCATGTCTCAAAAAATAAAAAATCAAGTGCCATTTTATATTTTCAGCGCGTTGTTTCTTCTCCCCTCGTGGCTTATTGAGCAGAGGTATTATATCATTCCGTTCGTTCTTTTTTTGACGTACCGCACTATGGAAAAAGAATCATATGAACAGACACTCGTTATTTGGTTTATGATGTTGGTGGCTATAATATTTTGGATCGTTGGAGGATTGGGCATATTCCTATGAGGTGGTCAGATTGGATTTTCGGAGCGGTTTTTGTATACTGTGGCGCAAGTGTGATATCCTATTTGCTCAACGAACACTACATTGTCATCCTTTTGGGGATAATGTTTCTAATTCTGGCCTGGTTTTTTTACGATAAAGCGGTGTACTTTTTTCTGCTGGCAGCGCCTTTCATGCCACTCTATGCACCAGGACACATGACGGATGCGCTGCCCGGAGCATCACTGATGATATTGCTGCTGCTAACGGTATGGTCATATCGCAAAGTGGTGGAGCAAAAGTCTATGGCGCTAATACCCCTTGACAAGGTTGTGATACTATTTAGCGGGTGGCTATTGGTGACATATCTGGTGCCTACTACTAATCCATTGGACAGTTTCAGGATGCTCATAAATTTCATTTCAAATTATGGCAGCTTACCTGTGATCTCTCTGATGTATGTGGTTCAAGGTATGGCCGTGTACTTTCTCGTGAGGGACGGCGTGCAAAATAAGACCCTAGATAAAAAATTAATCGTATCAACTCTGGTTGTGTGTCTGATTCTTATTGCAGGATATGGAATCATTGAATCAATGTTAGTTGACCGGACTGCTTTTTATCATGGAAGGAATCGGGCAACGTCCACGTTTTTTGACCCGAATTCATATGGCACATTCTTGATATTGCTATTGCCTCTAGCTTTTGCTCTTCATAAAGATGAATCATTGGTATCTAAGCTAGCAATTATTCTTGGTGTTACTGGGCTCGCAATGACGTTCTCGAGGGGTGCTTGGCTGGGTATTCTCACTGGAGGAGTATATGGTGGCATCCTGTGGATTAATCGTAGATTGAAACTCGTAAAATCAGCAAGAGTTTATTCATTAATCCTTATAGCCGTGCCACTGCTGCTCATTATTGGTTTTTTTGTTGCAGCTGCCATTGGAGATGATCTTACCGTACAGAGGAAGTTACAGGGGAGGTGGTATCTTTGGAATGCGGGAATAAACATGGCGGAGAGGACTCCCCTATTTGGCGTAGGGATAGGAAGATATAATGAGAACTTAATAAACTATTATGATGAAGGCATTGAACCGTGGACAAAATATGAGCATGCACACAATTGGTATATACAGGTTGGTGCGGAAACAGGAGTAATTGGGTTATCTCTCCTCCTCCTTATTGTAAGTTTAATCCTGATTACCGGATTCGTTAAGATTCAGAAGCATAATGAAAGGCTTGATTACCTGTTGTTGATTGGGATTGTGGCGGTGCTTATGCATTCATTGGTTGATTATACCGTCCGACAACTTTTTATTATTATTCCTTTTTGGACGATTGTTGCTCTTTTGAACAGTCCACGACAAGATAAGAAAAAGGAAAAAAAGAGAAAGAAATAGGGATACAATAGTAATAAATGGGAGATCATACCTCATCTCAACCATCCCCCTTCCATACACAATCATCAAATGCGGGCTCACTTCATAAATCTCTGTTTTCTCCCCATTGACGTACGCTTTCCAGTATGGAAAATAGCTCATTTTAATGAGTATTGGGACTGAATGTTCTGCCTCAACGTTAAACCGGATATATTCTCGTTCTTTTTCGAGGATTGTAACGATTTCATTCCCCACTCCGATGTATTCAGGTAGTTTATCGTCCGTATGCACGTAAACTTTCGTCTCATTCGCATTTAACCACCACGCATTCACCTTATCAGTCCAATTCTTTGAAATCGTTTCCGGAGCATAGTCTAGCACGTCAATAAGTGAGCTGTTTCCAATCACATACGCAACATATTGAACAGAAATATTTTTTGTAGCCGTCTGATTCCATGAAGGCAAAAATCCTTGTGTGATGATCTCGCCTGTGATACGCTGCGCTGGAGTGCCATTGAGCACGGGCACATAGTACGTGTCATAGCGCTTTAGAAGCATTGAATCATTTGCATCGAAGGTAATGATATCCTCCGTTGGGGTTTCATTTACAGCATACTCAACATAGCGATTGCCATAATAATCAATGGAGAATGCAGTTGTATTGAGAAAAACGACATACTTGGATCCGCTTTGGATTGGGACATACTGATTTTCCAAAATCCAAAATCTCTGCGTGTCATTAACCGCAAACACAGGATATGACGCTTCATACGGGACCTGAGGCTCAACAGGGCTTATGATCGTGTTAATATTGAGCATTTGCGCCCGTGAGAGTATAATCACCTGCTTTTCTTGAGCGGAGAGATTTCTCAGCGCACTCCATGATAACCATATCCCCCATTCATGCTCCCTTGGATCAACAAGTTTTCCGAACTCTTGGAAATATCTCCCGTTATTCGCCGATTCGACGAGCAAGCCAATTGATCCATCATTCTGCACGTGCATAGGAAGAAGATGCCTGAGGCTGTGATGCCCTTGCAAATACTGAGGCAGGGAGATCACATAATACCTTCCCTCAGGAAGCACTATGTCTGGAATATTGATTGGCTCCGGCCCGTGGAGATTGATCGTTGAATAAAAAACACTAGCGATAATAACTGCTATGATCCAATACGTGGCTAAAGCGTACTTGTGAGAGAGCGCTTTGACGAGAAAGAAGGGCACGATTAAGTATGCAAGAAGCATGAGCCGGTATACATGCATAGGAATGCTCATGAGATTGCCTATGAGCACGAAAAACAGGAGCACGAAGAAAAAGCTGATCACGGGAAAGATGTCTTCATCCTGTTTTGTATGAATAAGCCAGCCCATTAATGCTAAAGAAAGAAGAATGACTCCGATTGTTGTCTTTGTCAAAGGGAGGTAAATGTACACGAAGTTCGATGCCCCGGCAGTCAAAAGAAATGGTATCACCCAGAACGCAGTGACGCCAAACGTGAGGAGAATATGTTTAGCTGCGAAAAGTATATCATGCTTCTTCCTCAGGTGAATGA
>CAZHJH010000036.1:0-12223 GCA_964533475.1 uncultured Methanosarcinales archaeon | reverse complement strand
TGCGCAATACGGCAGCAGGTTTGACCGCGCGATTGAAAAATTGGCGAAGAGAGCACGATTTTTGTCAAAATCCGCGTACTTGGACACATTTTATCATCCGAAGAATGTGCGTTTGGTTGCGCTCATCAGCTCGGGAAAGGACAGCGTGCTTGCGCTGCATACGATGATGCGGCAGAATTATCCCGTTGTTTGCCTGGCTACCTTAAAAAGCACAAATCCCGATTCCTTTATGTTTCACACGCCGAATGTTGATCTCGTGAAGCTACAGGCGGAGGCTATGGGCATTCCATTAATCATTCAAAAAACAGCAGGAAAAAAGGAGGAGGAGCTCAAAGATCTCAAAAAAGTCTTGGACGCAGCTAAAAAAAGATACCGCGCGGAGGGCGTTGTCACGGGAGCTCTTTTTTCGCAGTATCAGCGCGACAGGATTGAGCGCGTTGCTGATGCGCTGGGCTTGAAGATTTTCGCTCCATTGTGGCATATGGATCAGGAATTGGAAATGAGACGATTATTGCAGCAGAAGTATGAGATCATTTTTAGCAGCATCGCCGCGCAAGGCCTGGATGTTACATGGCTTGGAAGGCCATTGACGGATGAAGATGTAAACACATTAGTAGGTTTCAACAGGAAATTCGGATTCAATATTGCCGGCGAAGGGGGTGAATTCGAGAGTTTGGTTCTTGACGCCCCGTGCTTTAAGAAAAAAATCGTTGTGGAAAAAGCGCATATTGAAAAAGAAAATGAGTACACTGCGAGATATGTCATTGAGAAAGCGGCACTCGTGAAAAAATGAAATATGTCATTGAGCATCTGGAGCCTGAACTTTATCCTTGGTGCATGTTGGAATACACACAACTCTCAAAACTTGTTGGAAAGAAAAATGCTCTCTTCACAAATCTTAAGGCCGATAAGAATTGCAAAAAACTGTTGCCTTTGGGAGCGGTTTCTGCGCTGCCCGTTAAGCAATTGCAGTTAATAAATGCGGTTGTGCTTGATCCGGATGCGAAAAAGACGTTATCCGCATCCGATTGTAAACAGTTTGAGTATTGCATTCTTGGCGGCATACTCGGTGATTATCCCATGCAGAAGCGAACAAAGAGAGAGCTGACGAAAAAGCTGCCGTATCCATCGAGAAATCTTGGCAAGGCACAGTTCTCCACGGACACAGCCGTATTAGTCGCGACACTAATCGCAAAGGGAATCCGTCTTGATCAGATTCCCTTTCAAGACACGATTGAACTTCCCATGGGAAAATATCTTTCGCTGCAATTGCCATTTCGATATGTGGTGAATGCAAAGGGAAAACCGATTCTGCCGAAGGGTTTGATTGAGCTGATTAGGAAGCAGAAGTTCTAGGAAACTATTTAAAGCAGGATTCAGTCTTCCGATTAATGAAGCCGAATTATAACCGCAGCATTATTAACATTGTAAGCTCAATCATGGCGAGCGAGGGCTCCAAAAGCATCTATCCTCCGTTAAAGGAGCTCTCTCCTCAGGAACTGAAAACAACTCCCACAATCTGCCTCATTATCATTGATGGCCTTGCATATTATTATCTCCAAAAACAGAAAAACTCATTCCTCAGGAAACACATCAAAGCAAAAATCACATCCGTTTTTCCATCTACAACCGCATGCGCGATGACCGCTATCTATACGGGAGTTCCGCCACAGCAGCATGGCCTTACAGGATGGTTTATGTACTCAAAGGAGCTTGGAGCGGTAATCCTTCCCCTTCCATACGTGTATCGCGCAGGTCCACATTTGCGCATTCATCCGAACTTTATATTCTCCGTCCCAGGCGTGTTTGCGAAGATGCGGAAAAAACCGATATCAATTCTCCCTGCAAAAGTTGTTGGCTCACCCTTTAACTGGTTCCACATGAGGAAAGCGCATGTTTACTCTTATAGAACAATGAATGAGTTTATCAATCGCATTGCGCACACGACCAAAAAGCCGGGGAAGAAAATCGTAACCGCATACTGGCCATCGGTCGATAGTTTATCTCACGATCATGGCATCGGTTCCAGAAAAGTCGAGAAGCATTTTAAGGAGCTTGATGATAAACTGCGTAAGCTCATCATGAAGTCAAAAGATGTTTTCTTCATTATCAGCGCTGACCATGGGATGATTGATCTTGGCAAGAAGGAAAATCTCTGGCTCGATAAGTTTCCAAATTTTGCGGAGTGTTTCGCTCAGCCGCTCTCCATGGATCCAAGAGTTGTTGCGTGCTATATCAAAAGCGATAAGGAAAAACAGTTTAAAGAGGAGGCGAAGAAGTTAAAAAAGCACTTTCGCCTTGCAAAGCCAGAAGCACTGATCAGGCAAGGCTATTTTGGGCGTGGAAGAGTCAATCCCAATCTCAAAGACCGCCTTGGCGATTATATCCTGTTAATGAACAAGAATTACGTTTTATTAGATCAAATGCCGGGAGAGAAGCGCCACGGCTACAAGGGAATTCATGCCGGAGACTCAAAAGAAGAAATGGAAGTTCCTTTAATCATCATCAAAACATAATAAATACAAAAAAATCGGTTTTTCTCAGCGATGTACACATGTTTCCAGATCGCTCTGACATGAACGTCAATGAGATTCATCCAATGTTCCGCTGATCGTGTCGCTTTGCACTTGCTCCCTTGCATGTCGATATGCATCACGCAGTATTCTGGCAGGAGCCCGTCCAACTTCGTAAACAAAGCTTGCGATGTTTGTGGCTGCCAAAGGGACTAAGACGTATTCTGGGGAAATGAAGGTATCTATCCCCATTGTTATCCCCGCCCAGCATCCCATTCCGGTGATCATTCCGGCACCAATGGCCCAATCCTGATCCTTCTTTGTGAAGGAATCTGTGCGGCGTTCTAATGAGCGTTGCTGTGTGCCTTCTCGAAGACGGTCCCTTTGCACATCGTCGTGAGGTAAAGCGGCAGGCCTGGAGTTATACCTTTGTGGCACGGAGCTATTTTGAGCGTTTTGCTGTGTGTACTCCTCCGGGAATTTACTTCCCATCTGATCAGGAGGTGTATCCTTGTTATCCTTTGAGTAATTGCCCATGACCGCACTGAAAGCTATAGGCATGATGTAAGGCATTAGGAGTCCGCCTACAAAGCCGGCTATATAGTTTGGTCTCAATGGAGCAAGAGTTCTCCACATCTGTCTTGCTATTTGCCATCGTGTTGGTTGATTCATTGCGTTTACCCCCATTCGTAACAATGCAGGGGTAACCAGTTGAAGTTTAATCTTTTTACCGAACATGTATGGTATGAAGAATTAGCGCATATACGTCAGAAGATTAGGCACGAGCTTTTCTTCCGCCCTGCGCAGATGCTGGCTGTACGTCGCAAGCGAGATCTTCATTATCCTCGCGAGTTTACGCAGATCAGTCCTTCGTGGGCTGGAATAATACCCTTCTGAGATAGCGAGCTCAAGTGCGCGTTTCTGCAAATCAGTGAGATTAGAGAACAGCCGCGGAAAAAACACCGTATCAATCGGTTCTTCAACGAATTTCATGAGTTTAAACTCTTTAATGGTTTTTCTAATCTTTTTGATAAACTGCATGAGCTCCTCTTTCTTCCAGCTTCCCACCTCCCAGAATTCCCAGCCATCCTCCCGGATCACGACGGGTTTTATGAAGATAATGGCGGGAGTATGAAATCCCACGGCCTTGCTCTTTGCCTTTTCAAGGAGAAGAAACGTGTTTCCTCGGCGTTCAATCTTCAGCACGTCGTTGTCGCTGCCCAAATTTTTTATGAACTTGTTTAAGGCCGCGGGTTCTCCACTCATGTAATGCATTGACGATGTGACAAACCTTCCTGCTTTGCGTTCCACGCTCATGTTTATCGACTGGAGCGCAATCTTGAATCGTTTGCAGCGGTTTCCCAGGATGCAGTCATGCGTCAAGGTAAAGCGAGCGATCCACATACGAACATGTTTGGTAAGGGATATATTTAAGGATTGCGTTCGAAAGACTTACGCATGTATCACGGCATAAATATCAGCATACAATGAGTTAAGGATGCGCGCGCTGTTGTGCAGGTGCGTCATCAGGGGAGTTTGTTTGCCACGTTTGACTTGGTTCTTGAGCTCGTAACTCTGGAATTGACACCGCTGATACACTTTCTCGTCAAACGTGAAGAGCAGCAGGTAAGCGTTTCTCAGGAGCTCTGTGATCTGCTCATAAGGGAATGGTGGCTTTTGTTCAATTTCCCGGATCCATTTTAATTCATCGCAGAGCTTTTCTATCCTGTCCAGGATAAGATAGTATAGCGGAACCTTTTTGTATTCACTATGGCCCTTTTTCATGAGTGTTCGCTGGGCATAATTAATGAGCTTTTTGATTGTGCGATCAGCGGAGACGGTATTCGTATCACCTCCAGCAAGCTCCAGGGCGAGAAGGAATATTCTGCGCAGGATTGTCTTGAAGCTGCTTGAGGACTCCTCAAAAATCTCCTGGATATGCACATACCCTTTGCGTTGCTCAACAATCTCGTACCCAAGGAGCGCGCGCTCCACAATCTCCAGTATTTCGGTGGCGATCATCGGTTCCGAGAACGTAACTTCAATATCTGCAACACCCGTGCGGTACAGGCTTTGAAGGATTTTGATGAGATTGTTTCGGGCGAGGTCTCCGTCAATGCGCACCTGTTCAAGTGATGAACGTTTTGCACTGACTACTGCTTTTGATCCAACAAGTTCTAAATCTACGCTTCTGGTTTTGTCGAGCTTATACTCCTTCACCCATTCGATGGGCAACGTGACCGTGTATGATTTTCTCTTCCTTGGGCCTTGCGCTGTTAGTTTTTTCTCCATTCCCGCGCTCAGCGCAGTCCCCTATATAAGCCTTGCTAAAATATAATGTATTATAACCTTAATATTTTGTTTTAGTTTAAACTATTTATTCCTGGGAAAGCCCCCAAAGTTAGGTGATTAACATGACAACCTTGGAAAGAATTGTAATACGTCTCGACTGGGAAGAGAGCGAGCGAGGGTGGGGCGTACGGCCTGATGGGTGCTCTCTGCATTTGACACAAAAGGATTGCGAGCGATACGTAAAGAAGTATTGGGTGGGAATGCCGAAAGAGGCTCCTGATGAATATTCCCGGCCATCTGGGAATCCATATCCGGTGCAAGTCTCCCAAAAGCTCTATTCGGAGTTATTGGAAAGCAATGATCATAGCATAATGCTGTGTGAGAACAATCCAAAGGGTATTGTGCCCCTTCGAAAGCTGATCTAAGTATTGGCTCAAGGCACTTCGAAACACTTATATACTTCGGTATCCGAAGGGATTCCATGTCCGCAGACCAGCACAAAAACCAGCGCATCGGCGTGTTTGTTGACGTTCAGAACATGTACTATTCAGGAAAGCAGCATCACAGCGCGAAAGTTAATTTCAAGGAGCTTCTCAAAGAGGCCGTGAAAGGCAGGACGTTGATTCGCGCGTTCGCGTATGTTATCAAAGCGGACATGAAGGATGAACAGAATTTCAGGGATGCGCTCTCCAACTTTGGGTATGAAGTTAAAATCAAGGATCTCCAAGTCTTCTTTGGAGGCGCGAAGAAAGGCGATTGGGATATCGGAATCGCGATGGATATGATTGAACTCGCGCCAAAACTCGACACGTTAGTGCTCGTTTCAGGCGATGGTGACTTTGTTCCACTGCTTGAGCATTTGCGAAGAGCCTTAGGCTGCAGGGTGGAAGTCATCGCGTTCGGAAAATCAGCATCGGGAAAACTCAAGGATGCCGCGGATGCGTTCACGGATCTGGACATAGCTCCCAGACGCTTCCTTATTGCGATGCGGGAAAGAAGTCCTCAAAGGGATGAATCCCAGAATCACTAGCGAAAAGAAATCTTTATAAAGACCCCCTAAGGAAATCGAAATATGAGTGATCTTAACTTCTGTCCGTTCTGCGACAGTCCGGGCCATAAAGTCTTAGACCTCCAGACGCAGTATTTTTGCAGGTCATGCAATAAGTTCTTCACGCTCGCAATCGTGCAGTACAAATGCCCAAAATGCGGATCACTGAAATGCCAGGACTCAGATTTTCCCGCACCGGATGGCCAGATCGTAATCCAATGCCAGAAGTGCAAGAAGATGTTTTCTTTGAAGGAGTTTTTGGAGAAGCAGTAAGCTAGGCAGTCATTCTTTTCTTATGAATGCGATTATACATTACAATAAAGAGCATGCCTCCAAAGAGAGTTACGAGGCTCAAGAAAATAAATAATGGATCCTTGATAGAAACCCCATTACCGAGATACGCCAGTGACAGGCTTCCCATGATGTGACCGAGCATCATGATTGGGATGAATGTTGCGGGCTGCATTGATGAGATCCCCGCGAGATATCCTATCTCATCATCAGGGAAAAGAGGAAGGAAGTACATAAGGAATAAGAGGAACTTGCTTCGCTCAAATATCCAATCATACTTTTCCATGGTCTTATTGCTCACCGCATGCGCCACTATCTTTCTGCCGATAATGCGTGCCAGGTAAAAGGCGATGAGCGTCCCTATCACCCTGCCAATATAATTATACATAAATCCTTCCCAGAGGCCGAATACGTACCCTCCGAGAATTCCCACGGCGTAATGGTTGATGGGCGTGATAACCACTTGAAGGATTTGAATGCCAATAAAGATTACGGGTGCGAAGGACCCGAATGATTCCACGTAAGCCCGCATACGCTCCTGATTTGAAAAGAATGTTCCGGGCATTGCGTATCCAATGATAAGTAAAACAAGAGGGATGATCGTAAGGAGGATCCAGAGAATTCTCGAAGTTTTCATACACCTCAGGAACAAGGGTGCGTATTTAGATTTTAGTTGTCGTAAAACATGACAACTTTTATATACCGCCAGGCATTTGCGAAAACATGATTGACCAGCTCACGGCACTAGGTCTTACGGGAGCCGAGGCTCGGATTTATGTCGCACTTATCCAGCGCGGAAAGTGCACAGCAAATGAGCTTGCAAGAATTACCAATATGAACAGAACCGTTACCTATAATATACTCACCGCGCTTGTTCGCAAAGGATACGTTGCGTATATCCATGTCAAATCAGCGAGGTGGTATCAGGTAACCTCAATTGATCATCTCCTCGCTCCTATTAAAGAGAAAGAAATCATCGCACATGACCTCATCAATACACTCAGCACCTTGCGTTCGGCTGCAAAAGTGTATCATCGTGCTGAAATCTATGAAGGAGTTGCAGGGATTAAGGCGATCCATAGAGAGATGCTGAACGCGGGCACGCTTGAAATCCTCAATGCGACAGGAATGATCCAGGATGTTTTAGTTCACGCAGGAGGCCTTGTGCGCGGTGTTGCTAAAAATCGCATCAGAATGATCGCAAACAGAAGACTTCCTCACGATTTTGCGGCAGGATGTCCCAAAGTTGAAATACGCTATCTCCCCTCAACCCACGATAACTACGCAACAACATTTCTTTTTAAAAACACCGTTGTCATACAAATCCTGAAAGGAGAGCCGCTGATCGTTAAAATACAAAGCAAAGAGCTTTATGAGGGGTACAAACTTAATTTTGAACTCCTTTGGAAAATATGTAGAAACTAAAGTGCAAATGCTGGAAAACTAGTTTACTTCCTTCCAATCACAATCTCTATTGTGGAAACACGCACTTGCTTCCCTTCAGCGTTCGTGAACTGTTCAGAATTAATGGATATGCTCTTCGTCTCGACTTGGCCTTCAAGAAAGCGTTTCATCGCGACTTCTGTCACGTCAACAGCTCTGCTAATGAACTTGCCACGAGCTTTCACAATGACTTCCTTCGCGGATTGCGTCGTGAACTGCATGACAATTGCAGTCACGTAGTTCATGAACGGCTTTCCACCGATAAAGATGGAATTGTCCATTAAATCCCTCAGCGTCCCTGTTTTTTCAATCTCGTAGCGTATCCTGCGATCACATTGCGCATCTTCTTGGATGATGTGTCAATGTATTGGCTTACGACCTTTTTGTTCTCTTCAAAATCGGTCTTTAAGTGCTCGCCATAGCGTTCCATAAGCTCTTCTGTGTTGCGTTTTATGAGTTGTGTCTTGATACGTCCCATGTCATCACCGTATGAGTAGAAATACCGAGAGGGTTTTAAAGGTTTTCTATACTGGGTGTGGCTTTTCGTATACTGGGGTGAAAGCATATAAATCCCATAGCATCCGTGGCTGTATGGCGGCGATTCATGACTTGAAGGCGATTGACATTCGCGTGGGAAAAATTGTGGAAGTGCATGAGTTTTCCGCGTCAAAGAACCCTTCGTATAAGCTCAAGATTGATTTTGGGCCGGAACTGGGAATTAAGAAATCATGCGCCCAGTTGAAATCAAATTACACGAAAGAACAGCTTCAGGGTAAACTTGTCCTTGCCGTTGTGAATTTTCCCGCGATGCAGGTAGGTCCTACTGTCTCAGAAGTCTTGACATTGGGAGTTCCGGATGCAAAAGGAAACTGTATTTTGATCACACCGGATAACGATGCGCCTATAGGTGGTAGATTATACTAACGGTAGCCACGTTTCTCCAAGAAGATCTCCCTTTGTCGTACGAAGTCACCATACACCGTAATCGGATCTCCTAAACACAAAACAATCTCCGCTCCTATCGGAACGCAGTGACTTTCATGCCTTGGGTCAATAACAAGTTCACCGCTGCGCATAAGATTTCTAAACCTAACCTCCTCAACAAGATCATGCCCGCTGTCTCGTTTTCCCATGACGTGCGCTTGCATCATTCCAGAATCAAGAGGCATAAGACTCCCGTTAGCATTCCACATGTATGCTGTTGATCCCTGGGAGGTGCATACGAGAATTCCATCATCTTTATGGCTTTCGCCTTGATACTCATAGCGTGCAGTCCCGCCTAATCGTGCATCACCAAAGAGCACATCATTGAGTGCGCCAGATCCCACACGCTGGCCATCTACCTTAGCTACAATGCGCTGTAAATTAATTGTTGGCAACGTGCCTTCAACAAGTGCAGGCAGTTGATCAAGCGTTACTGCAGCATAAAACCCAACGCTGTGTGTTGGATCAGAGTTGATACCTGCAAGGGGAACATTCGTTACATAATGCGAAGCGTCAATGAACGTTCCATCTCCACCAACCGCAAGCACGAGTGTCGTTCCATCAGGAAGTCCTTTTTCTTTCAATTCTCCTCTGTAAAAAAGCTCATGGGGAATACCTGAAGTATCAAAAAAATGAACTACAGCATCTAGAGTCCGTTGGTGATGAGCATCATTATCAATCAAATTTTGATTCTTAGTTGCAAATGCCCGAGTTTCTGCCTCATTACTATTTTTATAAAGGTCGTATCTGCTTCGCTTGAACACCAATGCAACCTTAGTCATTGCGCATCCCCGGTGAATCACCTAATGCACAGCCAACAAGCGTTGCAATATATCTGTCTTTATACATGAAACTCCCCTCCCAATGCAAGTGTGAGTTGCTTTTTAAAGTCTTTCTTTAACCCCGTCGTGACTCGCACATCGCCAAACTGCGTTTTTTCGGTGATATCATCATCAATGCAATGATGAATGACAAGAGGATCGTAACAAAACACGCGATCGTAACCAATGACGTCCATATGCGCCTTCGCCGCTCTCCTAATGTAATCGAACGCCGGGTTGTTCGGTAATGTCGCAAGTTCGTTGCGGAGCAAAAAAGTCTGTTTTGCAACCCCTGTTGTGATAATCGTTTTTGGCACATCAGATTCGATGATAATATCAACTGCTTCTGGATCAACTTTGAAATTAAACGCGCGATAATTGAGATACCATGTCCCGTTGTCAATGATCGCGTTGCCCATCATATACACCTGAGCGATGTGAGTGGCAATCTCTGGAGCGCGCTGCAATGCAGTCGCAATATTTGTGAGAGGCCCGAGCGCGGCTATAGTGATTTCATCATGGGCTAATACTGTCCTCACCAAAGTGTCAACGCCATCCGTTGGGACGATCCGACCATCCATTCCATACAGATCATTCTCTATGCCTAAAAGAAAAATCTGCTTTTGCGTGATCGGTTCATGCAATCCAGAACACACGGAAACGTCATATCCGAGATCGCTGCTGAGGTTTTTTGCAACACGTGCGCGATACTCAACAGGTCCATGCACCGTAGTGATAAGTTTGACATCCAACCCCGAACGAAGTGCGTACGCTAGAGCAATCGCATCGTCCACGTCGCTTCCAATGTCTGTGTCAATTATGAGGGGCATGCGATCTCCGCCTCACGGGATTGATCATACGATAAGAGAAACGCAACACGCTTGCGCGTTCCATCTCTTTCCAGAAACGCTTGCACGGATTCCGGTATGCGGCCTGAGATATCGGCTCCTGCGCCATACAGTTTCCTCAAATCAGTTGAGTGCTGTCCAAGACGCTCCTTGACTTTAACAACGGAGTACTGGGGCTTGTTCCTGAAACAGCCGAGCAGATATTCGTTCTCGCCGAAAACAACAACGGGCTCGTCTGCGAACGCAAAATGCTCTGCGACGTGCGCGGCGTAGTGGTGCGAATCATTAATATCGGGAATCAGGCGATATCTCGTTGGAACGCCTATGATCCCAGCATACTCATCCGCAACTGGCCTGATCATCTCAAGGCATTCCGTTCCCGAGAATGGATTTCTACCATCCACCTGATTTGCGATGCCAATCCCGATGTTGAGCAGAGATAGTGGTTGGACGCATCGATGATAGTCCACAATCTGTTCGAGCATATCCACATGCTGATTTCCAACGATTTGGAATCTCCCCACAACGAGTCCCTGCGTCATGTTATCGCCTCGGCTCATATCTTGGCAGTTGGAGCACTTCGCGTCGTAATTGCTCATACCGCGGGGATTGTGTGTACGGCAATTGGCTTTCCCTCAGGTCATATCCAAACGCTGTCTTGCTTGTGATAATGATGGGAGGAGCTTGCACTCGTTTGAACACACTCTGCCTGAAGAGCTTTGTGAACCACTCAAGATCATCAACGAATGTTTTTGGATCTTCAAGCCCATAGCGCTGCATAAGCGCGAAATCGATTCCCAAGTGAGTGTGCAAAGTTCCCTCGCGATACCACTGCATGAAGTCAGCAGGAGTTTTTTTCTTGTAGTCCATCATGGCCTCAAGCATCGCATCATGATAGCCAAATTTCATTGGGTCCACTTGGTTTTCTTTGAGCTCAGCGCTGGGCTGAATCTGATCTTTCCTAAACCTAAAGAGCGTATCAGGAATCAGGAGTTCTGGAATTACTTCTCTGTGGAACACATGCTCGTTCAGATAGCGAGCAACATCAAAGACCTCTGTTTTCGTGAGATCTCCGATAACTGAAACAGCTCCTCCTACATCTCCGTAGAGTGTCGCGTAGCCGAGCGCGATCTCAAGCTTGTTCCCATTATTCGTGAAGTACGCGCCATGCATCGCGGCGATGTTCGACAGGATATCTGTGCCTCGAACTTTTGCCTGGATGTTTTCTTCTGCAAGGCTGCTGAGCTGCACTTTTGGGTTTGGATTCGTGGCGAGCAGCGTGGATTTAATCTGACTTACGATTGGCTCTATGGGGATTTCGATGTATGGAATATCCAATGCCTCAGCGACGGACGCCGCAGCCCCTTTTGTTTTCTCTGAGTTGTATCTCGTCGGCATATTCACCGCAAGCACCCTGTCCTTGCCAACAGCAAGCGTGAGCAGTGACGCTACAACCGCGCTGTCCACTCCTCCGCTGAGTCCGATCACGTATTTGGCCGGTCCATCCATGCCGCGTATTTCGGGCATGTGGCGAATCCCGCGCACGATTGCGTCGATTTTTTGCTTTATCTTAGGCTCCTCTTCGCGCTTGAGCGCAGCGCCATCAAATCTGTCTATGATCATGAGCTCTTCTTCATATGGTGCCGTGCTGAACCGGATGGGATTTCCTTTGGCATCGTACACGGTCGATCCGCCATCGAACGTCACGATGTTCTTGCCATTGTTTTGCGCACCCGTGCAGTTCACATAGTAGAACGGCACGAAACGTTCGCAGTCCTTCATGAGAAACTCTATTCTTCTGTCTCTGGCTCCATTCTTTCCATACGTCCAGGGTGACGCGCTGATGTTTACGATCATTTCCGCGCCATTGTTGATGAGTGTCCGTGTGGGATTCATCGCCCTCCCTTTTTTTCTGTAATCTTCGCACCAGAGATCCTCGCATACCTCGAAGCCTATAGGAACCTCGTGGCCATCCACATGTAT
>CAZHJH010000035.1:6970-12749 GCA_964533475.1 uncultured Methanosarcinales archaeon | reverse complement strand
GAGCCGGGGGTTGGCCCCTTCGGGGTGGCGAGGAGGTTTTGCAGCAGCAAAACCGTCGAAGCCAGTAGTGTTGTTGCCCTCTGAATATCCAGAAATGATTAACTCTAAGCTACCCTTTACGCAATATTTGCCTTCTTAATCTGTTCGAGAACTTTCCTATTGCCAGTCCAGTCGAGCGCCAATTGGAGCACTTCCGTTATGTTCGTCATGGGATGGATCTTGATCTTCGCTCGCTTCTCCTTGCTTATGATTATATCCTGCAAATTCGCTTTTGGCACGATGACGTGCTTAATCCCCGCTTCTATAGCAGCATCCACTTTCGCGGAAACTCCTCCTACGGGTAAGACTTCACCCCTGACTGATAAGCTTCCGGTCATCGCGAAGTTCTGCTTCACAGGCAGATTCTTGAGCGTGCTGATAATAGATGTAGCAACGGCAATGCTCGCGGAATCACCCTCAACGCCCTCATATGTCTGCAAAAACTGAACGTAAATGTCATATTTTTCCTTGAGATCCTCGCCAAAGATCTTCTTCACAATCGCGGAAACATTAATAACTGCTTCTTTCGCAATCTCTCCAAGCTTGCCTGTTGCGATGACCTGAGATTCTTTACCGCCTAGCGTGACCTGGCTTTCAATCGGCAGTATCAATCCAGAATAAATGCTGGTTTCCCCGCCAATAACGGCGAGGCCATTCACTCTGCCCACACGCTTGCCTTCGGTGATAATGACTTCGTACTCCTTCCTGCGCTCAATAATCTTATCCGCGAGCTGCTGCTCCAATGTTCTCGCAATTGCTTTCGCGTCATGCACGTGCTTTCTGTCGACAATCTTAGCTCCCTGCTCCTGAGCTAAATCTCCCGCAGCCCGCACTAAACCTCCAAGCTCTCTCAAACGCAGGGTGAGATGGCCCTTGCGGTTCGCGCGCCTTCTCGCTTCCTCAATAATCTCTTCAACCGCGTCATGTGAAAAATGAGGGATCTTCTTGTCCTTAATGACTTCCTGAGCGATAAAAATCGCGATTTTCATCCTGTTTTCCGGAGTGTCCTTCATCGTCTCCGACATATACACTTCATAGCCATAACCGCGTATTCTTGATCTCAATGCGGGATGCATATGCCTCACAGTCTCAAGATTTCCGGCAGCGACGAGAACGAAATTGCACGGCACGGGCTCCGTGCGCACCATCGCTCCTGCTGAGCGCTCACTCTGTCCCGTGATTGAAAACTTGCCCTCCTGCAACGCCGTGAGCAATTCCTGCTGCGTGGCAGGCTGCAATATTGCGATCTCATCAATAAACAAAACGCCCATATGCGCTTTGTGAATCATTCCAGCTACAATCCTTTCATGTGCGGGCGTTCCCAAACCACCCGATTGGAAAGGATCATGAAGAACATCTCCCAACAACGCGCCTGCATGCGCTCCCGTAGCGTCATAAAACGGGGCGGTTTTTTTATTAAAATTATCCACGATCATCTTCGGAGCAGAGATTTTCTGCTCGACCATTTTTTTGCCGAGATTTATGAAGATAACGAACGACGCGAGGAATAAGACGCCTCCCAGGAAGAACGCGACGAACATGATCGCGCCTACAACATCACCATACACTTTAGCGTAATGATTAAACGCCCACCACGGAGCGATCATCGCGAGGATAACAAGGACAAGCATAATCAGATTCTGGTTTTTGAAACTCGAGACGGACTGGAGTTTCGCCTTAAGAATAAGCTCACGGCCTTTCCCTGCAGGTACTGTCCTGACAAGAGGCGTATTCTCATCATTAGGGTTTGCGAACGCCACAATATCCACTATCTTCTCCTTCGGCAGAAGCTCAGCTAACGCAAGCCCAAGCATAGATTTCCCAGTGCCGGGCTCTCCAATTAATAATACATGCCTGCGCTGCCCGCTCGCCTTCTTCACGACACGAACAGCGTCATCCTGGCCGATCACCTGATCAACGAACGTAGGAGAGATTTTCAACTCTTTCGTACTCTTAAATCCCAACTTCACCATAGCACGAATCAAGGAGAAGGGATATAAAAAGCTTGTGTTATTGTGATCCAACATATATTTTGAAAAGGAACCCTTTGTACGGAAATCCCTCCTTAAAAACCCCGAATATTTTCCGGTTTTTACATGGAAACACATATAAAGCCCAGTCGTTCGTATGAATGAGATGAAATTCATTGGAAAACGGGCCGGGAGGGCAGAGATTGTGGGATTTATCATCATGCTAGTTCTTCTTGCAACGGTGGTCATTGGAACGTTCACTATCCTCTCCGAAAACCGGTATGCAGGGGATGCGGTAACGGTTAAATATTATGATCTCAAGTCATGTGATATCAGAAACATTCCAAGAGAGCAGATTCGGTATTTTAAGGATCTTGACGAGGCGATACAAAATGGCTATACCAAAGCACCGTGTTAGAACGGAACTCAGAACAGCTGAGATTATTCTCTACTCATTCAACATGGCTCTTGGGTTTATATTTGGATCGCTCTTCCTCACGTATGGATTAGTTAAACCCAATATCCTCATTATGTTGTTCGCTGTCATTTTATTGTTGTCTGCCGTGGGGTGCATACTCCATGTTGAAACAAAGATACGACGGATGTTTGGAGACGGAAATACAGCTGCTCATGCAGGCTTACTCTAGATATGTCTCGAGAGCACATACTGCGTTTGAGACGTTCTTTGAAGTACTTTTTGCTCTATTCTCAATTACTCTTGGCGTAGTTCTGTCCTTTATTGACATCGGAATTATGCCTTGGAATCTAAAAGTCTTCCTCATCGTACTTGCTGTTGATGGAGTATTCTCCGCTTTTGCACTTTTTATCGTATTTGCTGTGATTTATGACAGCAGAAAGAAGAGAGCGCTCATCGTGAAAGAAGCGAAAAACATGCATTCATTCTGAATATGGTGCTTTTTTAATAACGAGACGCTACGTTCGCTGATTTTGATGCTCAATGAAAGTAGGCTACTCGCCTCCTACGGGACATAAATTGCTTCAAGCGGGGGCAAATGACTTGAGTTCGTTATCTGCGCGAATATATCAAATGCGATATTGAAGGATCTCGCTATCTCTGCCAAGCGATCCAAGCATTCAAACGTATAACCGGAGAACCCGTCAACATAGTCTCTGATTAAACCCGTAGCCACTATTCTTTCGGGTGCTGTGACGCTGCCTGCATCTAAAAATGATGGATCATCGAAGAAAGCATCCCAAAAACGAGCAGCTTGAGAGCACAATGAGACTAGTCCGTCACCTTCTTGTATCAGCCTGAACAGATGCTGCATCTTCACCCTATATTTTGCTGAGGATCTGCGATCAAGAATTGAATCAACGAGGCCAGCGAGTTCTTCAGCACCCGGTTGCTTTTCCCATAGTGCATCGATAAACTCATTTAGTCGGTTCATTTGATAATTTGTACCGATAAATAATATGCGGTTGCTTGATCCCACATTCACAAAGGGAGGCGTATTCTCAAACATTACCCGGCCATCACCCGGCTCGCTACCAGCCCTAAGAGTGGAATACCAAGTAGTTGTTTTTGGCCCGTACGGATTCATAACTTAAAAGGGGGTGGCCTTGAGTTTTTAAACATTATTCCAGTATACGAGTGCAAAAGTCACTTAATCCCCTTAGCATTCCTTTCCATTTTCAATAACCTTTAAATACCGATTGCCCATCAATCATCAAAAAAGAGGTGTGGGCAATCTTCAAGAAGGGACAGCTTACGGTATTTGTCATCTTAGGTATTCTCATCATGGCTACAATTGGCCTTATTGTATATTTTACTACTCAGACACGCACTCCGGAGGATAAAGACACAGAAACAGCAACGCAAATACCTGTAGAAGCGCAGGCGATCCGCAATTATGTCGAGAGCTGCATCCGCAAAGAGGCAACTCCTTTATCCTATGAGATCGCGAACAGAGGAGGAACGTTAGACCCGCCTTCTGGAGAGGTAAAAGCGTACTATCGCACGTTTTATACGTATGCATGTGTGTATGATGTGTATGAAAAACAGAGGAGATGTCAGAACAAACTGTACTCCAGGGCGTCCATGCAGTCTGAGCTTAACTCATATCTTGAAAAGCCAGAGGCGCTGCGTGAATGTATTAGCTTACAACAGTTTCGAGATCAGGGATACGCCGTTCCTGATCCACAATCGCTTGAAGTCACGACAACTATTGGCTCTGACTCGGTTAAAGTGGATTTGAATTTTCCCTTAGTCTTCACAAAGGATGACAGCAATATCGCGCTTACGGACTTCAGCACGGAGATCGCGATGCCGCTTGGCAGGCTGCATGACCTCAAGACAAAGATTGTGAACTCTGAAATTCTCGAGAATCATTTTGAAATTGATGGGTGGTATGAGCAGTATGGGGATGATGTGCTTATTGACAAGCACAAACCATATCCGGACATTGTTTATAGTTTGACGAAACGATTCAACCCTGATGATGAACCGCTCATCATGAACTTCGCGATACAGGGGTATGAAACCGTAGATGAGATTAATGTGCCAACAACGCCAAGAACTCTCTACAACTCGTGCTTCTTCGAAGGCGAGCGCAACTGCTACGCGAACACGGAAACAGCGCAATGCATTGATGGCGGAGGAGTCTCTCTTCCCAGTCCAACACAGTGCGAAGGCGTCACGATATTTGAACCTGGACAATGCGAGGGAGGAATATGCGAACCATGCGGCGGAAATCCTCATGGAAGCTCATGGTGCGAATATGACGGGCCAGTAAGTCCAGGGTATGATCTTGTGGGATCACGCCATTACAAACGATCATGCGTCAATGGAAAAGTTGTGTATGAAGAATGCAGGGATTATCGTGAGGAAGCATGCGTTGAGTACGGCAACAGCGCAATGCCAAAAGCAACATGCGTTCCGAACAGATGGCAGCAGTGCGTGAAGGCGACGACAGCTGCGGAATGTGCTCAAGCCGGAGATTGCTACTGGTCAGACTGGCTCTTAAAAGCAAAAACGGACGAGACGCCGAAGAAACTCACGGCAAATTGTCCTCCCGCGAAAGCGGATTCGGGAGACTGCTGGGACACGGAGAGCAGCGTATTATTCAGAGATGATCCTTCCCGCCCTTATGAAACACGGAAGTGTATTCCTAGGACTCCTCCCGGATTCAAATTCTGGGATCTTGGCGGCCAGGATGTGTGCGCGATGGCGAATGAGATGAACGACTGTGACAGAGAGAGCTGCGAGCAAGAATGGGTAGACAGCACTGCATCATACTGCTCATTCATGGGAGACTGTGGAGCGTACAGAAACATCGCGATGAATCTCACAGAAGATGGATTTATCAACACAGACGCTATTGGCGATGAGCCTGTGAGCGGTTTTGTTTACCTCATTGGAGGCATTCAGGAAATTTTCAGAAACAGGCCAGAAGTTTTTCTGATCAGAGCGCAGAGCACTCCCACTTACGATGAAAGTCGTTTAACCGGAAACGAATTTACGCCATTGCGCGATAACCACCGCAACCTCTTCGGGCGCATGAGCGCGTTCCTCCAATTCGCGGCGAATGATTATACAGAATCAAAATTCAAAGCGCACGCCCGCGGTGATTTATGTTATTACAAATGCATATGCTTCCCGTTCACGGGAGAATGCAAATTCCATCTCCATTACTGGACACGCCACCTTGCAATGTGCCTGCCATGGAGGGCGCCGTATGATGACGCGGGAAGGGATTCGATCATTGACATGGAGCCCCGAGAGGAAATGCAGCAGGACTGCGGAAAATGCA